>JASLBD010000489.1 GCA_030146745.1 Allosphingosinicella sp.
TCGAGACCAGCTCCTATTCCTATCGGGCGGTGCGGCATTTCTCGATCCAGGAGGGGGAGGCCGCCGAAAGCCGCTCCACCGTCCGCATCTGGCTCGGCGACGAGCCCCAGCCGCTCCACCTGCGCGCCAACCCGGGCACCGACCTTCGCCCGCTCCAGCGCCTGCTCGCCGAACGGCTCGTCTGACGTACGTCGCCCCAGCGCAGGCTGGGGCCCGGCGGGTGAAAAACGCAGGCGCCCTCAACTCGCTGGGATCCCGGCCTTCGCCGGGATGACGGGGAGGCGGGTCAGCGCATCAGGCCGGCCTTGCGGAGCGCGTCCTCGATCACCTTCTGGGGACCGCTCGACTGCGGCGTCACCTGCGGCAGCGCCTTGGCCGCGGCCGGCCTGGTTGGGGCCGAAGCGGCGGGACGTGCCTCTTGCGGCCGCTCCGCCCCCTCCGGCGCGATGCCGAAGAAGGCCGCGATGCGCGCCGTCGAGCTCAGGCCGACGTCGAGCATGTGCGCGCCGGCTTCGCCCAGCGCATCCTCGGCGCTTGCGTCGAGGGGAATGCCGTGGGCCATGCCGGTGATCACATATTGCTCGACCAGCGGCTTGCCTTTGGAATCCAGCCAGGCCTGGCGGGGATAGCCTTCGACACGGTCGCTTCGGTCCGGCTGCGGCCCGAGGCCGTGGAGGTGGGTCCATTGAAGGACGATCGCGTCGGCGTTGCTGGCGACGACGGTCCGGTCGGCGCTGCCCTGCCAGACCTGGACCCGCGGCCACGGCCCCTTGTGCGCGGAAGCCCGGCGGACGCTGGCGCCGAGCTCGGCGGCGTCGCTCCGGGCGCGGCCGCCCATGCAGTCGAACGCGGCCGCGACGTCGGCGGCGCAGCCGTAGGCGACCCCGGCAATGATCGCTCCGGCGGCGAAGACCTCGGGGTAGGTGGCGAGCATGACTGAAGCCATGGCGCCGCCGGCGCTCAGCCCGGTCACGAAGACCCGCTCCGGATCGATGTCGTGGGTCTTCTCCATCGCCTCGATCATCGCGCGGATCGAAGCCGCCTCGCCCCTGCCGCGCCTCGTGTCGTCGCCGGAGAACCAGTTGAAGCATAGCATCGGGTTGTTGGCCCGGCGTTGCTCGGGAAAGAGCAGGATGAAGCCGTGGCGGTCGGCGAGCGTCGACCATCCCGAGCCGTGATCGTAGACCGCCGCGTCCTGCGTACAGCCGTGGAGCACGACCACCAGCGGCGCCGGCCCCTCAATCCCGGCCGGCACGTAACAGCGGGCGTTTAGGCCGCCGGGATTTTCGCCGGCCCAATCGAGATCGGCAAGCCGGTCCCGGGTGGCGGAGGGCGCCGCGAAGGCGCTCCTCCCCTTGCGGCTCGCCCGAAGGCGCATACGCGGTCGAATGGCAGGCATAAGCTTACTCTCCCCGGGAGGGCCCCCGGACGGAGGGCACTTGGCATGAGAACGATATGGGGGGACTTTTGTTGCAGTGCAACATGACAGCGGCCCCTCATTCTCCGCCTTCATGGAGCCCTCCGTCGGTTATGGATGTAGGGCCAGGTTGCGCGGGAAGCGCAGGCTGCCGGCCGCCGCCGGGGGGCCTTCTCGCCACGTTCAGACGCCTTTCTTCTATCGCTCCCAGGACTTTGCGCATGGCATCCCGCTCGGCGGTGAAGACAGCCCGGTAGTATTCGACGACAGCCAGGCCGATTTCGTCCATGCCTGTCGCCTTCGCGCTCTCGCCAAGGAGGGCGACATTGCGCTCGAGCGCGGCGACCGAGGCAGAGATGGCCCGCCTCGCCCGCTCCAGGTCCATGAGTGGAGCGAAAACCAGGCCGGCAATGCGTTCGGAATAGACCGGCGTTTCGGACGCGAGCGCCTCGTCGATCAGCGCGATCATCCGGCCCCGGCCAACTTCGGTAAGCGCATAGGCCTTCCGTGCCGGCCCCCTGTCGCTTTCCTCGATCTCGACCTCGACCGAACCTTCGCGTTCAAGGTCGTTCAGAGCCTTGTAGATGGTCGACATGCCGATCTTCGCCCATTGGCGCATGTTGGTGCGGCGCGCGAAATCCTCCATCTCGAAGCCGTAGCGCAGCCCTGTCCCGATCAAGGCGAGCACGATCATTCTCGGTTGTTGCATGCAACATCACTCGCTCGGCGCCCGCCCATCGTCTGGCGTCGACTGCTATTCTATACTAGAATACCTCTTTGGATGCAAGACGCGCTCGGCACTCGCGCAGCCTGGCGTCGCTATCGTCCGAGGAGAGTTGAGGTTGCAGTGGAACCCAGGAGCGTGAAAGTCGAGCGCCGGCAAGTCCGCGCGGCCGCCGAAGTGTCGGCGGTCGGGACGGCCTACATCCTGATAAGCACCGGGGCGGTAGGAGCGGTCGACGCCGCTTTCCTTTTTCCTCCCGGCTGGTCCGCGGCGGAAAGGGCGACTGGCGGCGGGTTCCTGATTGGCGCCCTGGTGCAAGTCGCCTTGATACTGGTCGGAGCCTGCCTCCTGGGCAGGAAGGATTTGCGGAGGGCGCTTGCGGCCAGTTTTGCCGCTTCCACCCGAAAGGCCTGGACGATTGCCGCCATCGCGACCGCGATCCACATCGGCACCGCGATGCTGGTGCTGCTGCCTCGGCCCCAGCGGGTCTGGGAATTGTCCGAGCTGAACCTGATCCTTTCGGCTGTCCCGGCGGCCGACGGCTGGAGCCAGGAAGTCCTCTTTCGCGGCTACGTGCTGGTCCGGCTGGCACGCGGCGGTTTTTCCGCGATCGCTCAAATCCTCGCCTCCGGAAGCCTCTTCGCCGCTATCCATTTTGGATATGCGGGGGAGACTGCGTGGGACATAGCGTCACCTCTCGTCGGAAC
>JASLBD010000378.1 GCA_030146745.1 Allosphingosinicella sp.
CAGATAGGCGTTCAAATCGGCCTTCAATTCGGTGAGCAGCACCTTGAACTCGCTTTGGCCCATTTCCGGCTTGCGCTCGAACTTGGCGATCTCGACCAGGATCGCGCCCCGCCCCCTCAGCGTCTGGAGCGCCGCCTCGAACGGGCCGTCGGTTCCGAAGCCGCTGGCGAAGCGCATCACCCCGATCCTCTTGCCGCGCAGCGAATCGGCCGAGAGGCCCGCCGCATAGTCGGTGCGGCGCGAATCCGCCTCGCGGGTCTGCGGATCGGCGGGGTCGCTTCCGGCGATGGCGGAGAGGACGAGCGCCGCGTCGCGCACCGTCCGGGTCATCGGCCCGGGCGTGTCCTGGCTGTGGCTGATCGGGACGACATGGGTCCGGCTGACCAGGCCGACCGTCGGCTTGAAGCCGACGATTCCGCTGATCGCGGCCGGGCAGGTGATCGATCCGTCCGTCTCGGTGCCGATCGCCGCCGGCACCATCCCGGCCGCCACCGCGGCGCCGCTTCCGGTGCTGGAGCCGCAGGCGTTGCGGTCGAGCGCGTGCGGGTTGCGGGTCTGGCCGCCGACCGCGCTCCACCCGGAGATGGAATCGTTGTCGCGGATATTCGCCCATTCCGACAGATTGGCCTTGCCGACGATTACCGCCCCCGCCTGGCGCAGCCGTGCCACCAGGGGCGCGTCGCGGTTGGTGACGTTGGCGGCGAGGGCCAGGCTCCCAGCGGTCGTCGGCAAGGGCCCCTTGGTCTCGATATTGTCCTTGATCAGGATCGGCATCCCGAACAGCGGGCCGCGCGCGCGGCGGATTCTATCGAGGGTCCGGGCCTGGTCGAGGGCGGTCGGATCGACGGCGATGACGGCGTTGATCCTGGGATTGAGCGCCTTGATCCGCTTCAGCGCCGCCTTGGTGTTGGCGGTGGCGCTCTCGGTGGAGCTGAAGACGGGAGTCCGATCGGCCGCGACGGCCGTCGAGGCGAGGAGTGCGAGGGCGAACAAGGGGGCGGTGCGGCGCATCTGCGACTCTCCTGGTGAGACGGCGCTTCGATGGCGGGTCGCGCATCTTCCGTCCAGCCTCCACCGCGGACATTTCGAGAGGAACAGGCGGCACAGGTCGGAAAACCCCTCTCCCCTGCGGGGAGAGGGCAGGGTGAGGGGGTTCGGCTTTCGAAGGGTAACTTCGGGCGCGGAGCCCCCTCACCCCAACCCTCTCCCCGCAGGGGAGAGGGGGCTCCACCCTGCAGTCCGCTGGATTACGGAAAACCGCATCCCTTCCCCCCGCCATCAAAAATGCTAAGGCCGCGCCGGTGAGCAAGGGACCGCAAAGAGTAAGGGGCACCCAGGACATCTGGGGCGAGGACGCCGACCGCTTCCAGGCGGTGGTCGCCGCGTTCGAGCGCGTGCGCAGGCTCTACGGCTTCGGCCGGGTCGAGATGCCGGTGTTCGAGAGCACCGCCGTCTTCGCCCGCTCGATCGGCGAGACCACCGATATCGTCTCAAAGGAGATGTACAGTTTCGAGGACCGGGGCGGCGACAGCCTCACCCTCAGGCCCGAATTCACCGCCGGCATCTGCCGCGCCTATCTGTCCGAAGGCTGGCAGCAGCACGCGCCGATCAAGATCGCAACCCACGGCCCCGCCTTCCGCTACGAACGGCCGCAAAAGGGGCGCTACCGCCAATTCCACCAATTGGACGCCGAGATCATCGGCGCCGGCGAGCCGGCGTCCGACGTCGAGCTGATCGCCATGGGGGCGCAGCTGCTCGCCGAGCTCGGCATCGGCGAGCGGGTCGACCTGAAGCTCAACACGCTGGGCGATCCCGCCACCCGCGACGCCTGGCGGGCGGCGCTGATCGGCTATTTCCAGGATCACCGGAACGACCTTTCCGACGAGAGCCGCACCCGGCTCGAGAAGAACCCGCTTCGCATCCTCGACAGCAAGGAGAGTCAGGACCGGCCGATCGTGAACGGCTCGCCGGTGGTCGACGATTTCCTGACCTCGGAAGCCTCCGACTATTTCGGCAAGGTGACGGCCGGCCTCGACTCCGCCGGAATCGTCTGGAAGCGCGACCCGCGCCTCGTCCGCGGCCTCGATTATTATCGCCACACCGCCTTCGAGTTCGTCACCGAGGATCTCGGGGCGCAGAGCGCGGTGATCGCCGGAGGCCGCTATGACGGGCTCATCGAGAGCCTCGGCGGCCCGCATACTCCCGCGGTCGGCTGGGCGGCGGGGATCGAGCGGCTGGGCATGCTGATCGAGCAGCCCGCCAGGCCCGGCGTCGACGCCGCTTTGGTCCCGCTGGGAGCGGCGGCGGAGACGGCGGCGATCGGGCTCGTCGCCCAGCTGCGCCGCTCCGGAATCGCCTGCGAGATGGCTTAGAAAGGCAACATGAAGCGCCGGATGCAGAAGGCGGATTCGAGCGGCGCCCGCTTCGCCATCATCCTCGGCGACGAGGAACTCGCCCGCGGCGAGGCGGCGGTGAAGGATTTGCGGTCGGGCGAGCAGAGGAACGTGGCGCTGACGGAACTGACCGGGGCAGTGCGCTCGCAATGACGTCCATCTCGGCCGAACGGATCGCCGCGATCGAGGCGCGGCGCGAGGAGCTTCAGAACGCGATGTCGTCGCCGGCCCTCGCGCCCGACGAGTTCGTCCGCCTGTCCAAGGATTATGCCGAGATCGAGCCGGTCGCGGTCGCCGCGCGCGAGGTCCGGCGGATCCGGGCCGAGATCGAGCTTCTCGGCGAGATGCTCCAGGATCCCAGCCCGGGGATTCGCGAGATGGCGACCGAGGAGCTGGCCGGCCTGCAGGCGCAGCTGCCCGAGGCGGAACGGGCGCTTGCGCTCAAGCTCCTTCCCGGCGACTCGGCCGACCAGCGCCCCGCCATGCTCGAGATCCGCGCCGGCACCGGCGGCGACGAGGCCGCCTTGTTCGCCGGCGACCTGTTCCGAATGTACCAGCGTTACGCCGAGAACCAGGGCTGGAAGGTCGAGCTCATCTCGGCCAGCTCGGCCGATATGGGCGGCTACAAGGAGGTGGTCGCCTCGGTCCGCGGCCAGGGCGTGTTCGCGCGCCTCAAATATGAAAGCGGAGTCCATCGCGTGCAGCGCGTTCCGGTGACGGAGAGCGGCGGCCGGATCCA
>JASLBD010000405.1 GCA_030146745.1 Allosphingosinicella sp.
CTCGGCGCCCTGTTCCTCGCCTGGGCGAGGGACTGGGCATCCTTCCCGCGGGCGTGGCGGCTCGGCCTGTTCACCGTGGGCTGCTTGTCGCTCCTCAACTCGGGGCTGACGACCTACATCCAGGACAGCATCGAGAAGTTCGTGGCGGCGAAAAAGGGCAATGCCTATGTCGCCGCACAGGCGATTACCCGGGACATTCCCGACAGCGAGCCGATCGCCGCCTACGACGTCGCCGTCTGGCCGATCGTCGCCACCGGCCAGCGCGCCGTCTCGGTACCTTGGCCGGAGCCGATGATCGACGGTCTGGCCGAGCGTCAGGCCGCCGCCGAACGCCTGTTCGACCCCGCGCTGAGCCGCGACGAACGCCTCCGCCTCGCCCGCCGCTGGGGTGCGAAGACCCTGATCATGGCCAGGAACGGCCCGCTTCGCCGGAAAATGCCGGAGGGCATGATCGAACGCCTGAAGGCTCAGTCCGTCCGCCACGGCGAAGCCGGCCGCTTCATCCGCTTCGATCTGGAATGATTTTGCCTCCCGCCGCGAAGCGGCGGGGAGGCAAAATCACCGCAACACCCGCTCCAGCACTTCCACCCCCCGCGCCAGCGCCCGCTGCTCGCTTTCCGCCAGCCGGCGGAGCCGCTCGCGCAGCGCCCTCACCCGCCGCTCCCGCCCCGCCTCGAGCCGCCGCCTGCCCTCCTCGGTCGCGGCGATCCTCACCTTGCGGCGGTTGGCGGGATCCGGCTCGCGGGTCGCAAGCCCGTCCTTCACCAGCCCCTCGACGATCCTCGACATGGTCGGCGCCCTGACCTCCTCGGCCGCGGCCAGCTCGGCCAGCGACATCGCGCCTCCGAACGCCAGCACCGACAAAGCCGAAAGCCTGGGCGCGCTCAGCCCGCTCCGCTCACGATCGCTCCGGGCGATGCGCGACATTCGGGCCGACGCGGAATGAAGCCCGCCCGCGATGGCCTGAAGCTGATCGTCGTTCAGGTCCCGCTCCTATATTAGCTTCGTTAATATTTGTATTAATACAACATTTAGCTGGGCTTTGAAAGAGCAGGGTGAATCGTCACCCCGCCCGGGCGCGCCAGGCCAGCAGTGCCCAGCCGGCGATCATCGCGGCGCCCCCAAGCGGCGTGACGGCGCCGAGCCAGCGCTCGCCGGTGACCGCCATCAGGTAGAGCGAGCCCGAGAAGAGGAAAGCGCCCCCGCCGAGCAGGGCGGCGGCAAGGCCGAGGCGGGGCTGAGGCAGGGCCCCGATCAGGATGAGGCCGAGCGCGTGCCACATCTGATACTGGACCGCCGTCCGCCACCAGCCGAGCGCCCGGGGCGGGAGCGACTCTTCCAGCGCATGAGCGCCGAACGCGCCGAGGGCGACCCCGAGGCCGGCGAGCACCGCTCCGGCGACCAGCGCGGGCCGGTTCAAAGCAGCCACCAGCGAAGCAGGTACGCGACCGTAGCGACGGTCGCCACGCCCCCGGCCCAGAGGCCGACGAACCAGGCGAGGCGCTTCGCCACCTCAGTGATAGCCCTCCTCCCCGACCTTCCCGCGGAAGACCCAGTAGCTCCAGGCGGTGTAGGCGAGGATGAGCGGGATGAGGACGAGCGCTCCGACCAGCATGAAGAGCTGGCTCGAATAAGGCGCGGCGGCCTGCCAGATGCTGACCCGGCCGGGGATCACGTCCGGCCAGATCGAGATGGCGAGGCCGGCGAGTGTGAGCCCGAACAAAGCCAGCGACCAGGCGAACGGCGCCCAGTCCCGCCCGCGCCCCAGGCTTCGCCAGCCGAAATAGGCGGCGGCGGCGACGAGAAGCGGCATCGGCACGGCCACGAACAGTCCGGGCACGCCGAACCAGCGCTCGAAATATTTGGGCTCGACGAACGGGGTGTAGAGGCTGACGGCGCCGATGGCGGCGAGCAAGGCGGGAAGCAGCAGGCGCGCCTGCCGCCTCGCCTGGTCCTGCAGGGGCCCTTCGGTCTTCCAGATCAGCCAGGCGGCGCCGAGCAGGGCGTAGCCGGCGACGAGGCTGGCTCCGGTCAGCAGGCTGAACGGGGTCAGCCACTCCCACCAGCCGCCGGCATAGGCGCGGCCCTCGACGGTAATGCCCTGGATGAGCGCTCCGAGGGTCACGCCCTGCGCGAAGGTGGCGGCCAGCGATCCGGCGAAGAAGCCCGCGTCCCACCAGCGCCGATGGCCGGCATCGCGCCAGCGGAACTCGAACGCGACTCCGCGGAAGACGAGGCCGAGCAGCATGACGATGAGCGGCGTGTAGAGCGCGGGCAGGATGATCGCATAAGCGAGCGGAAAGGCCGCGAGCAGGCCGCCGCCGCCGAGCACCAGCCAGGTCTCGTTGCCGTCCCACACCGGGGCGATGGCATTCATCGCCCGGTCCCGCTCCTTGCCGACCGGAAAGAAGGGGAAGAGGATCCCGATGCCCAGGTCGAACCCGTCCATCACCACGTAGGCGGCGACCGCGAAGGCGATGAGGAGAGCCCAGACGATGGTGAGGTCAAGCATCGGGGAAGCTCCACGGCCGCGGGTGCTCTCGATTCCGTTCGGGCTGAGCTAGTCGAAGCCCTCTCTTTCTCCCTGGCGGGAGCGGGACGGAAGGCCCTTCGACAGGCTCAGGGCGAACGGCGGCGGTCATTTCGGAGGGTCCCTTTTCTCCGCCACCCCGGCCGCGGGCGTGATCCCCGCCGTGCGGATCGGGGACCTCGGTTCGCTCTCCTCCCCTTCCTCCGGCGCCTTCGCCATGAGCTTGAGGATATAGAGCGTCCCCGCCCCGAACACCGCGAAATAGACCAGAACGAAGGCGATCAGCGATCCCGTCACGCCGGGCGACGCGATGGGCGACACCGCGTCCTTCGTCCTCAGCAGGCCGTAGATCACCCACGGCTGCCGCCCGACCTCCGTCGTCACCCAGCCAGCGATCACCGCGACGAACCCGGCCGGCCCCATCGCCACCGCGAAGCGGTGAAGCCAGCGCCAGTCGTAGAGCCGCCTGCGAAACCGGGCGAGCAGGCTCCACAGCCCGAGCGCGACCATCAGCAGGCCGAGCCCCACCATGATCCGGAACGACCAGAAGACGATCTCAGCCGGCGGCCGGTCCGCTTTGGCTATGCTCTTCAGCCCGTCGAGCGGCGCATTCGGATCGTGCTTCAGGATCAGGGAGGAGAGCTTGGGGATCTCGAGC
>JASLBD010000484.1 GCA_030146745.1 Allosphingosinicella sp.
TGCGGGAATGCAGGCCGAAACTACATCCTTTGCCAATGATGTTCCGGCCATCCACTTGTCCCGCTGCCAAGGCTTGAGATCGGCGAATGCCGGTCGGACTACATGGGAGAGCGCCTGCCCGAAAGGCCAGGAGGCCGGCGGTTCGAACCCGCCTCCGGGCGACCGGATAGCTCAGAAGAAAATGTCCGGCCACACCTCGTCGCCGAATCTGGATTCCCGCTTTCGCGGGCATGACGAACGATTACACTGACCGATGACAGGAGGGCCCCATGGCCGAGCAGAGTTTCGAGTACATGCCCGTCGAGGGCGGAGCGCCGGTCAAGATGTGGACCAGGGGCGTCGCGGTCGATCCCAAGGCGCGCGAGCAGCTTGCTAGCGCGGCCAGGATGCCGTTCATCTTCAGGCATGTCGCGGTCATGCCCGACGTCCATGTCGGGATCGGCGCGACCGTCGGCTCCGTCATCCCGACCCGGGGCGCGGTCATCCCGGCGGCCGTGGGCGTCGACATCGGCTGCGGAATGATGGCGGCCCGGACCTCGCTCCACGCCTCCGACCTTCCCGATAACCTCGAGGGGATCCGCAACGCGATCGAGCAGGCGGTTCCGCACGGCCGCGACGTCGGCCGCGGCAAGCGCGACAAGGGAAGCTGGGGCGACCCGCCGCCCGAGATCGCCGCCGCCTGGGCGACTCTGGCCGAGCGGTTCAGGCGCATCACCGATAAATATCCGCGCCTCGAGAAGACGAACAACCTCGTCCATCTCGGCACGCTCGGCACCGGCAACCATTTCATCGAGCTCTGCCTCGACGAGAAGGACGAGGTGTGGGTGATGCTCCATTCGGGCTCGCGCGGGGTCGGCAACGCGATCGGCAGCTTCTTCATCGAGCTGGCGAAGCAGGACATGCGCAAGTGGCACGTCAACCTGCCGGACGAGAACCTCGCTTACTTCCCGGAAGGGACCGATCATTTCGACGATTATGTCGAGGCAGTCGGCTGGGCCCAGGACTTCGCGGCTCTGAACCGCCGGATGATGATGACCAACGCGATCCGCGCGATCCGCTCGGTGATCGCGAAGCCCTTCGAGGCGGAGCTGGAGGCGATCAACTGCCACCACAACTACGTCCGGAAGGAGAATCATTTCGGCGAGAACGTGCTCGTCACCCGCAAAGGAGCGGTTCGGGCGGCCAAGGGCGTGATGGGAATCATCCCCGGCTCGATGGGCGCGAAATCGTTCATCGTGCGCGGCCGCGGCAACGCCGACTCGTTCGACAGCTGCAGCCACGGCGCGGGTCGCCTCATGTCCCGGACCGAGGCCAAGAAGACGTTCACCCTCGACGACCACATCCTGGCGACCGAGGGCGTCGAATGCCGCAAGGACGCCGGAGTGATCGACGAGACCCCGGCGGCCTACAAGCCGATCGAGGCCGTCATGGCCGCCCAGGCGGACCTGGTCGAAATCGTCCACACACTGAAGCAGGTGGTGTGCGTGAAGGGCTAGGCCTGGACGCTCGATCGTCATACCGGACTTGATCCGGGATCCATCTTCTTCAACCCGCCGAATGCAGGAAGAAGGGTGGATGCCGGATCATGTCCGGCATGACGAAACGGGCCGCATCCGGGCGGCAGTGCTCCGACGCCCGCCTCCGTGAAGGAAACTCGAATGATCGTGATCGACGGCTCCGAGGGCGAAGGCGGAGGGCAGGTGCTTCGCACCGCGCTCTCCTTGTCGCTCGTCACCGGCAGGCCCTTCCGGATCGAGAAGATCCGCGCCAACCGCTCGCGCCCCGGAGTCATGCGCCAGCATGTCACCGCGGTCGAGGCGGCGTGCGAGATCGGCGGCGCCGAATGCGACGAGCTTGCGGTCGGCGCGTCCGAGCTCAGCTTCGTGCCCGGTAAGGTAAGTCCGGGAGAGCACCGCTTCGCCGTCGGCACGGCCGGAAGCACCAGCCTCGTCCTCCAGACCATCCTGCCGCCGCTCATGCTGGCGGACGCGCCGTCGTCGCTCGTGCTCGAGGGCGGGACCCACAACATCTACGCGCCCCCGTTCGATTTCCTGGACAAGGTGTTCCTGCCCGTCCTCAACCGGATGGGCCCGCGGGTCTCGGCGAAGCTGGCGCGGTGGGGCTTCTACCCGGCCGGCGGCGGCCGCATCGAGGTCGAGATCGAGCCCTCCCCCGCCTTGTCGCGCCTCGACCTCCTCGAGCGCGGCGAGCTCCGCTCGGTCCTCGCCCGGGCGGTCGTCGCCGCCTTGCCGGGGGACATCGCCGTCCGCGAGCTGGAGTCGGTCGAGAAAATCCTCGGCTGGCCCGAGGAATCGCGCCGAATCGAGCAGCTCCCCGAGCGCACCGGCCCCGGCAACATCCTGATGCTGGAAGCGGTCTTCGATCACGCCACCGAGCTGGTCAGCGGCTTCGGCCAGCTCGGAGTCCCCGCCCAGACGGTCGGCGAAAAGGCCGCCAAGCGAATGGCGGGCTACCTCGCCTCGTCCGCCGTGGCCGGCCCCTATCTCGCCGACCAGCTCCTCCTCCCCATGGCGCTGGCCGGCGGCGGCAGCTTCACCACCGTGAAGCCGTCGAAGCACAGCCGGACAGGGGCCGAGGTCATCGCCAGGTTCCTCGACGCAAGCATCCGCTTCGAGGAGAAGGAGGATGGGTGCCATCTGGTGACGGTGGAATCCTGATCGTCATCCGGCGAAAGCCGGAATCCATGAACACGCTACATAGAGAGCCTGCTTAGTGAGGATTCATCCGTGACGAATTTCAATGGCTATCGATGGGCCTTTCAGATCACCCCCAACTACTCTTGGTGGGAAAGCTGGGCGTAAACAGTGACAGTATACATTTACGCCCCGGTCGAGACGCGTGCGAGGCGACGGTAAATGTATACTGTCACTGTTTACGGCGATCAGGTCGCCGTGTCCCCCGGACACGGCTAAGCAGTGCGGGGCACTGCTTAGCTGATCATGGCGGGCAGCCTTCGCCCCCGTCGGACTAGGCTGGCTTGCCAGCCGTAGCCCGTCAGGGCGAAGGCTGGTGGAGCCGAGGGGGATCGAACCCCTGACCTCTGCAATGCCATTGCAGCGCTCTCCCAGCTGAGCTACGGCCCCGAACCTTTTCGCCGCCCCTGGGAGGGCGGGCTTGCGGCGCCGGATTTAGGCAAGGCGCCGG
>JASLBD010000485.1 GCA_030146745.1 Allosphingosinicella sp.
GGCTAAGGTCAGCCGCGGCTTGGCTTGGCCGGCGTCGTCGCCTGGGCCGAGCGGGTTTCCGAGGCGGATGCGCCGCCGGCCCGAACCGAGAGCAGCCGGCGCAGCTTGCTCCGGAAGCTCGCGAGCTGGGCGCCGCTGAGCTGCGCCTGGCTGGTGAACTTGACCGATTGCGGGTTCACTGGGCGACCGTTGCGATAGATTTCGTAATGGAGGTGCGGGCCGGTCGAAAGGCCGGTCGAGCCGACATAGCCGATCACCTGGCCCTGGCGAACCCGGCTTCCGGCGCGGGCGACGATGCGGCTCATGTGCGAATAGGAGGTGACGAGGCCGCCCGAATGGACGAGCCGGACCTGCTTGCCATAGCCCCCGGCCCAGCCGGCGGCGGCGACTCGGCCGTCGGTGGCGGCGAGGATCGGCGTGCCGTAGCCGGCGCGGAAATCCATTCCCTTGTGCATTCTCGAATAGCCGAGGATCGGATGGCGGCGCATTCCGAAATTGGACGAGACTTGGCCGGGCACGGGCCGCTGAAGCATCCCGCTTGCGCGGCCGACGCCGGAGGCTTCGTACCATTCGGAGCGGCCGCCCTGCTCCCATTGCATCAGCTTCAGATCCTTGCCCGCGCCGCCGCGGTCGAGGCCGGCGTAGAGGAGCCGGCCGGTCTCGGCCTCGCCGGTGGCGGCGCGGCGATGCTCGAGGATGATGTCGAAGCGGTCGTCGGGGGTGAGGCCCGAGATGCTGGTCTGGCTGGCGACGGCGCGGATATAGGCCTCGACCGCCTTGGCCGGAGCGCCGGCGGCGCGCGCCGAGCGGTAGAGGCTGGAGCCGACATGGCCCTGGATCCGAAGCGGCGTATCGTCGACCGAGATCGGGGTGCGGACGAGGCCGAGCTTGTTTCCTGCGCGCTTCAAGGACAGCTTGAGGTCGAATCGGGCCCGAAGCGACAGTGCGCTGAGCGGCCGGGCGACGGTGCGGTCGGGGCGCTTGCCGAGCACGATGTTCATCGTCGTGCCGGCCTTGATCTGATCGAGCGGCACGGCGGCCGCGACGAGCTTCGCGACCTCGTCCGCCTCCCTCGGGGCAACCCCGGCGCGCTCGAGGGCGCGGACGAAGCCGTCGCCTTTGCCGAGCGTCGCGACCATCTCGACGGTCGGGCGCTCGGGCCGGTCGAGCAAAGGCTCGACCGCGTCGGTCGGCGCCATCCGGCGGCCGGTGTCGGCGCCCAGGGCGAGCGGCGAGATGGCGAGGCTTCGGGCCTGCTCGAACTGGGCGTCGGAAAGCGGCCTGGCCGAGGCCGCCGGGATCGGATCGAAGCCGGGGGCGAGCCACAAGGCGGCGCCGCACAAGGCGGTGCAGGTGAGGACTCCGCGGAACCAGGTGCCCGAGCCGATGCGCGAGCCGAGGTCGACGACGAGGTCGAAATTGCGCGGCGGCGGAGCGGCGCGGCTTCCGAAGCTGCGCGGGCGGAGCGGCGAATCGAAGGCGAGCGTGGCGGCTCCGCCGCCGGCACCGGGCCTGATCTCGTTATACTGGTACAAGGCGGAAAAGCCCCCGCGACCCGTGAAACACCCCCCGGCCGCGGATCGAGGCCAGGTGGGGAGGACTGTGGCGAAACGGGGTTAAAGTCCAGTAAAGCAGGGGGAAGCGAGCGCCGGCTTGCGGTGAAGCGTGCCTTGGGAGCGGGTGAACCGTGGGCGCTTGCGGGAACTACGGCCGCTGCTCGTCATGCCGGCGAAGGCCGGAATGACGGGCGCAATCCAGGTCATTGCGTCCCGGGCACGAAATGCCGATCTAGGCCCCATGAGCGATTTCGCGCGGGCGCCGCTGGCGGCGATCCTTGGGCCCACCAACACCGGCAAGACCCATCTCGCCGTCGAGCGGATGGCGGCGCATTCGAGCGGAATGATCGGCTTCCCGCTGCGGCTCCTGGCGCGCGAGGTGTACGACCGGGTGGTGGCGATGAAGGGCGCGAACCGGGTCGCGCTCATCACCGGCGAGGAGAAGATCGTCCCCAGGGACGCGCGCTGGTTCCTGTGCACGGCCGAATCGATGCCGATGGAGCGCGACTTCGCCTTCGTCGCCCTGGACGAGGCGCAGCTCGGCGCCGACCCCGAGCGCGGCCACGTCTTCACCGACCGGATGCTCCACGCCCGCGGCCGCGAGGAGACGATGATCCTCGGGTCCGAGACGTTGAAGCCGATGGTCCGGGCGCTTCTGCCCAAGGCGGAGATCATCGGCCGGCCCCGTTTCTCGACCCTGTCCTATGCCGGGCCGTCGAAGCTGTCGCGGCTGCCGCCCCGCTCGGCCGTCGTCGCCTTCTCGGCCGAGCAGGTCTACGCGGTCGCCGAGATGCTTCGCCGGATGCGCGGCGGAGCGGCGGTGGTGATGGGCGCGCTTTCCCCGCGCACCCGCAACGCCCAGGTGGCGATGTACCAGGCGGGCGAGGTCGACTATCTCGTCGCCACCGACGCGATCGGGATGGGCCTCAACATGGACGTCACCCATGTCGCCTTCGCCGGCCTCGCCAAGTTCGACGGCCGCCGGCGGCGCCGGCTGACCCCCGCCGAGATGGCGCAGATCGCCGGGCGCGCCGGGCGGCACCAGCGCGACGGCACGTTCGGGGTCCTGACGCTGGAGGGCGAGCTTTCGGCGGAGTTCAACCCCGAGGAGCTGGAGGCGATCGAGGAGCATCGCTTCGTGCCCTTGGACCATCTCTACTGGCGCGAGGGCGATCCCGATTTCCGAAGCGTCGAGGCCCTCGTCCGCTCGCTCGAGCGCAGGCCGAACGAACCCGGCCTTCGCGCCGCTCCGGAAGCGATCGACCTCGCCGTCCTGAAGCGGCTGGCCGAGGATCCCGACGTCGCCGCCCGCGCCCGCGGGCCCGAAGCGGCAAGGCGGCTGTGGGCCGCCTGCGGCCTGCCCGACTTCCGCAAGACCGGCCCCGAGCATCACGCCCGCCTGGTGTCGCGGCTCTACCTTCACCTGAGCGAAGGCGACGGCCGGATCCCTCATGGCTGGTTCGCTGCCCAGGTCGCCCAGCTCGACAACGTCCAGGGCGACATCGAAACCCTCGCCGACCGGCTCGCCGGGGTCCGGACCTGGGCCTACATCGCCCATCGCTCCGACTGGCTGGCGGAGCCGGCGGCGATGGCGGAGCGCACCCGCGAGGTCGAGGAGAGACTGTCTGACGCGCTCCACGAGCGGCTGACGCAGCGCTTCGTCGACCGGCGCACCTCGGTGCTCTTGAAGGACATCGGCCGCAAGGGCGTCGGCGAGTTCCCGGTGATCGTCGACGAGCAGGGCGAGGTCACGGTCGGCTCCTTCCCGATCGGGCGGATGGAGGGCTTCGGCTTCGAGGTCGACCCGACCGCCCGTCACGCCGACCGCAAGATGCTTCTCGCCACCGCCGAGCGGCGGCTGGGCGGCGAATATGAGAAGCGCGCCGCCGCGCTCGCCGCCGATACGGACGATCATTTCACCTTGCGCACGGAAACGGGCCGGCCGGTGGCGGTGCTGTGGCGTGGGCACGAGGTCGCGCGGCTCGGGCCGGGCAAGAATCTGCTGAGCCCGCGCGTGATCGTCGACCGCAAGCTCGACCGCCTGTCGGAGCGAGGTCGGGGCATCGTCGTCGAGCGGCTCGACCTTTGGCTTCGGCACCAGGTCGAACACTCGCTCGGGCCGCTTCGCCGGGCGGGGCTGGCGGCGCAGGATCCCAAGGCGCCGGCGGCGGTCCGCTCGATCCTGGCGATGCTGGTCGACGAAGGCGGGATCGTCGGGCGCGAGGCGGTGGCGAAGCCGCTCGCCGCGCTCGACAAGGCGCAAAGGCGGGCGATCACCGGCCTCAGGATCAGGATCGGCGCGCTCGACCTGTTCATGCCCGACGTGCTCAAGCCCGAGGCCCGGCGCTGGCGAACCGCGCTCCGGGCCGCCGCCGCGGGCGAGGCGATGCCGGAGCTTCCGCCCGAATCGGCGGTCCTCCTCCCCTGCCCGCC
>JASLBD010000020.1 GCA_030146745.1 Allosphingosinicella sp.
CACCGGCCACTTCCCGGGGCACGAGGAGGAGGCCTATGAGATCGAGAAGGACGGGCTCTACCTCGCCGGCACCGGCGAGATCGCTCTGACCTCGCTCCATTCGGGCGAGATCCTCGATTCGGCTCAGCTGCCGATCCTCTATGCCGGCTATTCGCCCTGCTTCCGCCGCGAGGCGGGAAGCGCCGGCCGCGACGTTCGCGGGCTGCTCCGGGTCCACCAATTCTACAAGCTCGAGCAATATGTCATCTGCGCCGACGAGGAGGAGGAATCGGCCCGCTGGCACGCGCGCCTTCACGCCAATGCCGAGCGCCAGCTCAAGGGGCTGGAAATCCCCTATCAGGTGGTCGAGACCTCGACCGGCGACATGGGGCTCGGCAAGTATCGGATGAACGACATCGAGAGCTGGGTGCCCAGCCTCGGCAAATATCGCGAGACCCACAGCTGCTCGACCCTTCACGACTGGCAGGCGCGGCGCGCGAACCTCAGGTGGCGGGACCAGGAGCGCAAGGTGCGTTTCGTCCACACGCTCAACAACACCGCCCTGGCGAGCCCGCGGATCCTCGTGCCCCTGCTCGAGAACCACCAGCAGGCGGACGGGAGGGTGCGGCTCCCCGAGGCCCTGCAGGGGCTGATGAGGAGCGAATATCTCTGAGGCCGATGACCGGCGGCCGCCGCGGTGGCTGCTGCTGCTGGAAGGCACCGCTTTGCTCCCGCGCCTCTATCGCGCCTTCGGCCGGCTCGGCGAGCGCGGCCCGCCCGGCGGGCCCAGGCTGATGGTCCTTCCCGGCTTCCTCGCCACCGACCGGACCACTTTGGGCCTGCAGCGGGCGCTGGCCCGGGCGGGCTACAGGGTGAGCGGCTGGGGACTCGGGATGAACCGGGGAGTCCGCCCGGATATTCTGGAGCGAATCGCGGCCGGGCTTGAGCGGTTCGGAGGCGGCAAGCCGGTAATCCTGGTCGGCTGGAGCCTGGGCGGCATCTATGCGCGCGAGGTCGCCAAGGTGAGGCCGGACCTGGTCGCCAAGGTCGTCACGCTCGGCACGCCCTTCTCGGGCGACCGGCGCAACAACAATGTCTGGCGCCTCTACGAGGCCATCGCCCGCCACCCCGTCGACCGGCCGCCGGTCGGGGGGGATCCCGCGGTCAAGCCGCCGGTGCCGACCCTCGCCTTGTGGTCGCGCCGCGACGGCCTCATCGCCCCCGCCGCCGCCCGCGGCGAGCCGGGCGAGCGCGACGGCGAGCAGGAGCTCGACTGCCGCCACATGGGCTATGCGGTCAGCGGCCGGGCCTTTCCGAAGATCGTCGAGGCCATCCGCGCGTTCCCCCTTTCCCCGGCGGGGAGAGCGTCGGGGTGAGGGGGCTCTGAGTTCGAGGATTCCTCCGACGCCGAACCCCCTCACCCTGCCCTCTCCCCGCCGGGGAGAGGGGGCTGTTGCGGCTCCACGGCAGCGCCGTCGCTCTGGAAACTCCGGCGCTTACGGACTAGGGCCACGGCCGGCGCGGCTGAGGGAAGGTCCGATAGTTGAAGATCCTGTTCGTCACCTGGGACGGACCGCAGGTCCACTATCTGGAATCCCTTTTCCTGCCGATCTTCTCGGCCCTCAGGGCCGACGGCTTCGAGTTCGACATATTGCAGTTCCGCTGGGGCAGCGCCGCCGAAGAGGCGGCCGTTCGCGCCGCCTGCGCCGAAGCCGGGTGCGGCTATCGCTCGGTCAGGATCTGGCGCTGGGGCGCTCCCGGAGCGTTCGCGACCGCTCTGCTCGGCGGACTGCGGATACGCAGCGCGGTCCGCGGCTTCGGCGCCGACGCGATCATGCCGAGAAGCCTGCTGCCCTCGCTGGCCGTGCTGGCCGGCGGCGGACCCGGCCTCAAGCCGGTGCTGCTGGACGCGGACGGGATCGAAGCGGACGAGAGGGTCGAGTTCGCCGGAATGAAGGCGACCGGGCTCGCCTACCGCCTGCTTCGCGACATCGAGGCGCAGATGGTGCGCAAGTCGACTTCGGTGCTCGTCAGGACCGCCGCGGCGCGGGATATCCTGATGGCGAGGGCCGGGCCGCCGGCCGACCCGGCCAAATATACGGTCGTCGGCAACGGGCGGGACGGGTGCGCCTTCCATCCGTTCGACGAGCAAAGCCGGCGTGCCGTCCGCTCCGAGCTCGAAATCGCGGGCGACGCTCCCCTGATCGTCTATGTCGGCTCCTTCGGTCCCAAATACAGGACCCACGCCATCGGCGAGCTCGCGGTGGCGCTGCGCGCGCGGCGGCCGGATACGCGCCTGCTCGTCCTGTCCCTGGCGCCCGAGCAGGTGCGGGCGGAGCTGTTCGAGCGCTTCCCCGAGCTGGCCGAGTTCGCGACGGTGGTGCGCTCGCCGCCCAAGGATGTCGCCCGCTATCTCGCCGCGGCGGATGTCGGCACCGTGTTCATCAATGAAACCTTCTCCACGCGCACCGTCCTGCCGGTCAAGACCGGCGAATATCTCCTCTGCGGAGTGCCGGTCGTCGGCACGGCGGCGATCGGCGACAACGAGGCCGCGGTCGGAGCCGGGGTCTTCTTCGACGACCGCCGCGGCCCCGACGAAGCGGCCCGCTGGGTGGTCGAGGAGGTCCTGCCCGGGCGGGACGAGTATCGCCGGCGCGCCCGAGCGATCGGGGAGGAGCATTTCTCGCTCGACAGAAGCATCCGCGACTATCGCGACGCACTGGCCAATTTCACCCGGCTCGGGGAGACGGGCAGCCCTGCCACCCGCCCTGTTGCACGGGCTAGCCCCAGTCTCTAAAGCCTGCCCGCCGTCAGGGGCCGCTCGGCGGGCGGGAGCCAATCCTTCACCACTCCGACACTTCGAAAGCGCGTTCGCAACATGCTACCCAAAGAGACACCGGTCATCATCCTGTGCGGCGGCGAAGGCACCCGGATCGCCGACGTCTCGCGCGATGCCGTTCCAAAGCCTTTGATCCGCATCGGCGACCGGCCGATCCTGTGGCACATCATGAAGATCTACGCCCATTTCGGCTATTGCAACTTCATCCTCGCGCTCGGGCACCTCGGCTGGGAGATCAAGAACTACTTCCTCAACCAGCGGCTGATGGACTCCGATTTCGAGCTGGTGAGCCGCGGCGGCGAGGTTGAGATCAACGTCCACAGCCTGCCCCAGCCGAACGACTGGCGGATCACGTTCGCCGAGACCGGCGGCAAGACCCAGACCGGGCGGCGCATCGCCTTGTGCCGCAAATATGTCGAAACCGACTATTTCATGGCGACCTATGGCGACGGAGTCGCCGACGTCGACATCGAGGCGCTGGCCCGCTTCGCCGTCGAGAAGGGCAAGCTGGGCACCGTCACCAGCGTCACGCCGTCGAGCCGGTTCGGCAACATCGAAGTGGACGAGGGCGGCGCCGTGACCGCCTTCGCCGAGAAGCAGGATGCCGGCGGGGGAACCATCAACGGCGGCTTCTTCGTCTTCAAGCGCGAGTTCATGGACATTGCCGAGCGCCATGGCGACGTGATGCTCGAACGCGAGCCGATGGACGAGCTGGTCGAGCGGGGAGAGCTCGCCGCCTATCGCCATGACGGCTTCTGGGAGCCGATGGACACGATGCGCGAGTTCAAGCAGCTCAACGGCATGTGGGACGCCGGGACCGCGCCATGGAAGATGTGGTGACCGAGTCCGGGCGGCTGCGCTCGG
This sequence comes from Allosphingosinicella sp., assembly GCA_030146745.1. The sequence continues at coordinate 3,683 of JASLBD010000020.1, forward strand.
CTTATTCCGGCAAAAGGGTCCTGATCACCGGCAATACCGGGTTCAAGGGCGCCTGGCTCGCGCTCTGGCTCACCCGCCTCGGGGCGAAGGTGACGGGCTTCTCCGACGCCGTTCCCACCGAGCCCAGCCATTTCCAGCGCCTGGCCCTCGATTACCGAACGATCTTCGGGGACATCGCCGATGCCGAAGCGGTCCGAAGCGCCGTCGCCGAGGCGCGCCCGGAGATCGTCTTCCATCTCGCCGCCCAATCGCTCGTCCGCCGTTCCTATTCCGATCCCGTCGCGACCTACCGCACCAACCTCATCGGCTCGCTGACCCTCTTCGAAGCTTGCCGTGCGGTGCCGGAGGTGCGGGCGATCGTCTCCGCCACGACGGACAAGGTGTACAGGAACCGGGAATGGGACTGGGGCTATCGCGAGCCCGACGAGCTGGGCGGCGCCGACCCCTACAGCAGCTCGAAGTCCTGCGTGGAGCTGATGACCCAATCCTGGCGCCACTCCTTCCCCGGCCAGATCCGGGTCGCGAGCGTTCGGGCGGGAAACGTCATCGGCGGCGGCGACTGGGCCGAGGACCGGCTGATCCCGGACATCGTCCGGGCGGCCTATGGCGGGCAGACCCTGAGTATCCGCAACCCGCACTCCACCCGTCCCTGGCAGCATGTGCTCGATCCC
>JASLBD010000081.1 GCA_030146745.1 Allosphingosinicella sp.
TGAGGTCTGCCTGAAGGTCGCGGGCAACTGTCAGGAAGAGCAGTTCGGGCCCTCCCACTTTGCGCACTACCGTTTCGCGTGTTGCAGGCGGCGCATAGCAAAACACGCGCTGCGTACGCTGCTTGCGCGCAGGACCGCGTCGCGCAGGGCGCATTTTCTTGCTGATGACCGGCACACGGACTTTCTCAGTGATCTTTTCGATCTCGCCGCGGTCGATCGCGGCGTTGATCTCCTTTTCCGGACGGCCGGTCAGGAACTGTGCTTCGCTCAGCGTGACGGGTTCGATCTCGATCATGCGCTTCTCCAACCCGTCCTAAGCTAGGGATGAGTTGCCTAGACTTCAATCCGGTTAAACCAACGGGGCGGGAAGATCACGGCTGGCTCTCGGTCACCGCCTCGCAAACCCCACCGCGGCATCGCAGGCCAGCCTGTCCGCCCGCTCGTTCTCCGGATGCCCGGCATGGCCCTTCACCCAGCGCCAGTCGACCTTGTGCGGCGCCGCCGCGTCGAGGAGCTCCTGCCAGAGCTCGGCATTCTTGACCGGCTTCCTGTCCGCGGTCTTCCAGCCGTTGCGGCGCCAGCCGTGGATCCATTTGGTGATTCCGTCGCGCACGTAGATGCTGTCGGTGTAGAGCGCGACCTCGCAGGGGCGCTTAAGCGCCTCCAGGGCGCGGATCGCGGCGAGGAGCTCCATTCGGTTGTTGGTGGTGTCGGCCTCGCCGCCGCTGATCTCCTTCTCGTGGGGGCCGGAACGGATCACCGCCCCCCAGCCGCCGGGACCGGGATTGCCCTTGCAGGCGCCGTCCGTGAAGATTTCAACCAACATAGGAGCGGTCAAGCGGCCTCGAGCCCCCGGGGCAGCTTGAACACCATCCGCTCGACGACTCCTTCGCCCTCGATCTCGGTGACGTCGTAATGGTGAGCGAGGAAGTCGACGACCTCGCGCACCAGGGTCTCGGGCGCCGAAGCCCCGGCGGTGATGCCGAGCGTCCGGACGCCCTCGAGCCAGCCGAGATCGATCTCGTCGGCCCGGCCGATCAGCCGCGCCCTCGTGCCCTCGCGCTCGGCGACCTCGACGAGCCGAACCGAGTTGGAGCTCTTGGGCGAGCCGATCACCAGCATCGCCTCGCAGGCGCGGGCGATGTCCTTCACCGCCGCCTGGCGGTTCGAGGTCGCGTAGCAGATGTCCTCGCCCTTGGGCCCCCGGATGCCGGGGAAACGGCGCTCGAGCATCGCGACGATCTCGGCCGTGTCGTCCACCGAGAGGGTGGTCTGGGTGAGATAGGCGAGGCTGTCGGGCTCGGCCGGCGCCACCCTTTGCGCATCCTCGACGCTTTCGATCAGGGTCATCCGGCCTTCGGGCACCTGCCCGAAGGTCCCGATCACCTCGGGGTGGCCGGAATGGCCGATGAAGAGGATATGGCGGTCGTTCTCGACCAGCCGCTCGGCCTGGCGGTGGACCTTGGAGACGAGCGGGCAGGTGGCGTCGAGATATTCGAGCCCGCGTTCCTCGGCCCTGGCCGGCACCGCCTTGGGCACGCCGTGGGCGGAGAAGACGACCGGCACCCCGTCCGGAACCTGGTCCAGCTCGGGCACGAACACCGCGCCCTTGGCCTTGAGGCTGTCGACGACGAACTTGTTGTGGACGATCTCGTGGCGGACGTAGACCGGCGCTCCGTAGCGCTGGAGCGCGAGCTCGACGATCCGGATCGCCCGGTCGACTCCGGCGCAGAAGCCGCGCGGGGCGGCGATCAGGAGGGTGAGGGGGGGCTTGGCGGCCATCTGAACTCGCTCTACCGGATCGCTTGCCTAGACGGAACCCGGTTCCTATGATCCGCCGCGTCCCGTCCAAAGGTGAGGATTCCCACCCTGTGTTCAAGTCCAAGGCGGCCCTCGCCGCGCTTATTCCCTTCGGTCTCGCCGCCTGCTCGACTCCAAACGGCCAGATCACCGACACCGGCATCACCGCCACCCGCTCCGCCTGCCCGGCGGTGGCGATTCCCGCCGCGACCGGCGACATCACCTTGTTCAACCCGCCCAGCAGCCGCGACGCCGCGGCGATCGACGTGGTCGCCAACATCACCAACCTGCGCTCGACCTGCGACGAGAGCGGCGACAATATCGTCACCCGCCTGACCTTCGACGTCCACGCCCAGCGCCGCGACGGCCGCGGCGCGCGCGAGGTGGTGCTGCCTTATTTCGTGGTCGCGGTGCAGGGCGGGACGCAGGTCCAGTCCAAGAGCGTGAGCCGGGTCGGCCTGAGCTTCGCCGACGGCGAGCTGAGGGCGAGCACCCGCGGCTCGGCGACCGGGACGGTGACCCGAGCCGCGGTGACCCTGCCCGCCGACGTCACGGCCCAGATCACCCGCCGCCGCAAACCCGGGGATCCCTCCGCGGCGATCGATCCGATGGCCGATCCGGCGGTTCGCGAAGCGGTTCGCCGGGCGACCTTCGAGATGCTGGTCGGATTCCAGCTCACCGAGGAGCAGCTCGCCTACAACGCGACCCGCTAGACGGACCGACGCTTTTCCTCTCCCGCCTCGCGGGAGGGGAGGGGAGGGGCCGGCCGCCGCTCGTCGGCGCTCCATTGGAACATCCGGTCGGGATCGAGGCCGTCGGCCGGGATCCGAGCCGGAGCCACCAGGCTCCAGTCGCGCGGTTCCTGGGCGGCCGGGGGGACCGTTCCTGATTTTCCACTTCAATCTTCCCGGCGAGCGTCACGAGACAGGTGGAGCCGGCGGCTGTCGATCGGCCCCGGGATGCGGGATCCGGAACCTGCGGGGTCAAGGAGGGTTTGCCCAGATCAACGTCAGTTTAACGACAAGTTGGGACGGGATGATCGGCGGGGGCAGCTTCGAGCAGGAATATTGGCGTTCCGCGCCCCACTTGAGCGACCACGGACCCGAACTGGTGCCGAGCGCGATACCGGATCGAGAGTT
>JASLBD010000085.1 GCA_030146745.1 Allosphingosinicella sp.
CCGCGTCCAGAGCGATGGTCGAGGCGGTGTTGCAGGCGATGACGATCAGCTCCGGATCGAACCGCTCGGCGAGCCGGCCGAGCAGGGCCGGGACCCGAGCCTCGATCTCGGCGGGCCGCTTGGTGCCGTAGGGGTAACCGGCGCTGTCGGCGGCATAGACCAGGGCGACCGATGGAAGCCGCGCCCGGATCGCGGCCAGGACGGAAAGGCCGCCGACTCCTGAATCGAAGACGAGAAGGGGACGGTGGCTGGTCACGCGCCCCGTTTAGCGGCAGAGCGGACGGCGGCAAGGCGGCGTAGTTCATCGCTTTCGATGAAAGCATTGCGCCCGCCTCGCGATTTGCTAAAGTTCCGCAGGGGTCCGTGGACATGCAACCGATCGTCGAACCAATCCTGGCTTTGCTCCTCGGCTACGCGCTGGGCTCGATCCCGTTCGGGGTCCTGCTCACCCGGCTGACCGGCGCCGGCGACCTCAGGAAGATCGGCTCGGGCAACATCGGAGCCACCAACGTCCTGAGGACGGGCCGCAAGGGCCTCGCCGCCGCCACCCTGCTGCTCGACCTGGCCAAGGGCACCGCCGCTCTGGTGCTGGCCCAGTGGCTGTTTCCCGGGACAGTGCAGCTCGCCGCGATCGGCGCGATGGTCGGCCACCTCTGGCCGGTCTGGCTTCGCTTCGCGGGAGGGAAGGGGGTGGCCACCTACGTCGGCGTGGTGCTCGGCTTCGCGCTGGCCGACGGACTCGCAGCCTGGGTGCCCGCCGCTTATGCCGCCACCTGGATCGGCACTCTGTTCCTGACCCGCTATTCCTCGCTGGGCGGCCTCGCCGCTGCCCTCGTCACTCCGTTCGCGGCAACGTTCGCCGGCCGCTTCGACCTCGCCTTGCTCCTCCTCGGTTTCACCCTGCTCGTCTTCTGGAAGCATCGGGAGAATCTCGCGCGCCTGTTCGCCGGCACCGAGTCGCGGGTCGGCCGGAGTGCCTGAACCGTCGGGCGATCAGATTGCCCGGCTGCGGCTGATCCGTTCGGAGAATATCGGACCTATAACCTATTTCCAGCTGCTCGCCCGCTTCGGATCGGCCGCCGCGGCGCTGGAGGCGATTCCCGGCCTCGCCGTCCGCGGCGGAGGCCGGTCGCCCCGTCTCGCGTCCCGCTCGGCGGTCGAGCGGGAGATGGAGCAGGTGGAGCGGATCGGCGCCCGTTACCTGTTCCTCGGCCAGGGCCTCTATCCGCCGCTTCTGGCCGAACTGGAGACGGCGCCGCCGGCCCTGATCGTCAAGGGCCATCCGAGCCTCCTCGACAAGCCGACGGTGGCCATGGTCGGAGCGCGCAACGCCTCGGCCGCCGCCTGCCGCTTCGCGCGCTCGCTGGCCCAGGCCCTTGGCGACGCGGGCACAGTCGTCGTCTCCGGCCTCGCCCGGGGAATCGATTCTGCCGTCCATGACGGGGCGCTGGAGACCGGCACGATCGCCGTCGTCGCGGGCGGAGTCGACATCTTCTACCCGCCCGAGAACGAGACCCGCCAGCGGGCGATCGCCGAGCGCGGCCTCGTCGTTTCCGAGCAGCCGCCGGGAGTCGAGCCGCGCTCGCGCCATTTCCCCTCGCGCAACCGGATCATCGCCGGCCTCGCTTACGGGACGGTGGTGGTCGAGGCGGCGCCCCGCTCGGGCTCGCTGATCACCGCGCGCTGCGCCGCCGAATGCGGCCGCGAGGTGATGGCGGTGCCGGGCTCGCCGCTCGACCCGCGCGCCCAGGGCTGCAACCAGCTGATCCGCGAAGGCGCCACCCTCATCCAGTCGGCCGACGACGTGCTGGAGGCGATCGCCTCCACGCGGGTTCGTCCCTCCCGCCAGCCGGAGCGGAACTACGGAATACCGGAGGTGGTCGTGGAAACGGACGAAGAGGCGCGAGAATCGGTCATCCGGATGCTCAACGGAACGCCGGTGCCCGTGAACGAGCTCATCCGCCAGTCGTATCTGCCGCCCGCGGTGATCCAGACGGTGCTGCTCGAGCTCGAGCTGGCCGGGCGGCTGGAACGTCACGCCGGGGGCCGGGTGAGCCTGATGTGAGCCAGCTAAAATCCTCTCCGCGATTTCGCGGGGAAGTGCCGGGGTGGAATCGGTACGCCGAAACCGCGTCAGCTTGCGTTCAGGTGGCCGCTGCTTTTTTATGAGACGTTGTAACATTCACGACAGGGGGAGAATGTCATGCGTCACGCCGCCCAGCTCGGGATCGTCAGCCTCGGCGCGATCGGCCTTTGCCTCGCCGCCGCCGGCGCCTTCGCTCCGGACGCCGCCGCACAGGGCCGCGAGCCGCTCTGCCGTCGGGCGGTGCCCCTGCCGCCTTTGCCGCCGGAGCCGAGGATATCCGACCCGCAACAGCAGCAGCGTTATCGCGGCCACCCCGCTCCCCCCGTCCTGGTCGAGCCGGCGAAAGGCTATGGGGCGGTCCCGGGGGCTCCGCCGGCTCCGCCGCCGCCGCCGGCCCCGCCGCCGCCGCCCCCGCCGCCCCCGCCGACGACGGAGTCGATGAGCGAATCGGATTCGATCTCCGTCACCGGCAGCCGGATCGGAGAGAGTCGGTCGGCCACGACGGCCCCGGCGCGCGCCGAAGATTATACCGCCGACGCCCGGATGGCCCACGGATATCCCCGGCCCCCGCGGCCCCGGCCGCCGTCAGGCCTGCTCACCGCCGGCGACCATGACGATCTGCTCAACCCCGAGCTCTACGCGACCTATGCGGGCAATTACCTGCAGCGCAGCAATCTTCGCGGCCTGCCGAGGCTGGACACGCGCCGGGTGCTGACGATCGCAGTGCAGGACGGAGCGGGCCGGCCGGTGCCCTTCGCCCGGGTGACCCTGACCTGCGCCGACGGCAACGCGCTTTCGCTCGCCACCCTGGCCGACGGCAGCGTGGTCTTCCATCCCGGTCTCGACCGGCTCGGAAGCAGCGTTCGAGTGACCGTTCCGGGAGCGCCGGTCCGCCGGATCGAGATTGCCGACGGCGGGGGTTCGCAACGGCAGAGCATTACCGTCCGCTCGGGCGCCGTGCCGGTGCGCAAGTTCGACCTGCTGCTCGCGATCGACACGACCGGAAGCATGGGCGACGAGATCAACTACCTGAAGTCCGAGCTTCGAACGATTCTGACCGATCTCAGGCGCAGCCATCCCGGCCTCGACATCCGCCTCGGCCTCGTCGCCTACAAGGACGAGGGTGACGTCTACGTCACCCGCACCTATCCGTTCGTCTCCAGCCTCGACGCCATGCAGTCGAACCTGCAGGCTCAATATGCGGAGGGCGGCGGCGACTATCCCGAGGCGATGGATCTCGCCCTCGCCCGCGCCGTCTCGCAGGATTGGCGGCCCGACGCGGTCAAGTCGCTTCTCCTCGTCGCCGACGCGCCTCCCCACGACGAGAATATCGGCAAGGCCTGGCGCGCCGCCGAGGCCGCCCGCGCCAAGCGCATCCAGATCGTCCCCGTCGCCGCTTCGGGCGTCGGCGACGTCGCCGAATATGTGATGCGGGCGATGGCGGCGGCGACCCAGTCGCGCTACATCTTCCTCACCGACGACAGCGGCATCGGCAACCCGCACGCCACCCCCGCCGTCGACTGCTTCCTCGTCACCCGCCTCGATCGTCTGGTCCGCCGCGTCCTCGACAGCCAGATCTCCGGGCGCCGGATCGAGCCGAGGGAAGGGGAGGTGATCCGCTCGGTCGGCCGCTATGAGGGCGGCAAGTGCATCCTGCCGCCGGATTACCCGCGCTGGGAGCAATATTGACGGCCGCAGGGCCGTCCCGGAGTCGATCCGGGATGCATGAACAGCGCGCGGGCCGGGATTCCGCCATCCCTGTTCACGGATCCCGCTTTCGCCGGAATGACGGATTGGCTTGACGCGGCTCCCGGGCGATCCCCACCCTATACGCGTACGCGTGAAGGATCCCCATGAAGCTTGTCGTCGTCGAATCGCCCGCCAAGGCGAAAACCATCGAGAAATATCTCGGCACCGGCTACCGGGTGCTCGCCTCCTACGGCCATGTCCGCGATCTTCCGCCCAAGGACGGCTCGGTCGATCCGGACGCCGGCTTCGCCATGGAATGGGAGACCTATGCCGACAAGGCCCGGCAGCTCAAGGCGATCACCGACGAGGCGAAGAAGGCGGACACGCTGATCCTGGCCACCGACCCGGACCGGGAAGGGGAGGCGATCAGCTGGCACGTCCAGGAGGTGCTGAGGAAGCGCAAGGCGCTGCCCGCCGACGTCGAGCGGGTGACCTTCAACGCCATCACCAAGGCGACCGTCACCGAGGCGATGAAGCACCCCCGCGCCCTCGACGAGGATCTGATCGACGCCTACCGCGCCCGCCGCGCGCTCGACTATCTGGTCGGTTTCACCCTCTCGCCGGTGCTGTGGCGAAAGCTGCCCGGCGCCAAGTCCGCCGGCCGGGTGCAGTCGGTGGCGCTTCGCCTCGTCGTCGACCGCGAGCGCGAGATCGAGCTGTTCCGCGCCCAGGAATATTGGAGCGTCGTCGCGCTCATGGAATCGGACGGGCAGGAATTCCTCGCCCGGCTGGTGCGCTTCAAGGGGGAGAAGCTCGACCGCCTCTCGATCGGCGACTCCGGCACCGCCCAGGCGGCCAAGGCCGCGGTCGAGGCGGGACGCTTTTCGGTCGCCTCGGTCGAGACCAAGCCGCTCAGCCGCAACCCGCCGCCGCCCTTCACCACCTCGACCCTCCAGCAGGAGGCGGCGCGCAAATTGGGCTTCGCGGCCAGCCACACCATGCGGATCGCCCAGGCGCTCTACGAGGACGGCTCGATCACCTACATGCGGACCGACGGAGTCCAGATGGCGCCCGAGGCGATATCGGCCGCCCGCCGGGCCGTCGCCGACCGTTTCGACGCGGGCTACGTGCCGGACAAGCCGCGTCACTACGAGACCAAGGCCAAGAATGCACAGGAAGCCCATGAGGCGATCCGCCCCACCGATTTCGCACGCGACCGCGCCGGCTCGGGCGATCATGGCCGGTTGTACGAGCTGATCTGGAAGCGGGCGCTGGCCAGCCAGATGGCTTCGGCGCGGCTCGAGCGCACGACCGCGGAACTGGTCGACGGCACCGGCCAGACCGGCCTTCGCGCCACCGGCCAGGTGGTCCTCTTCCCCGGCTTCCTTGCCTTGTACGAGGAAGGCCGCGACGATGCCGAGGACGACGATTCCCGCCGCCTGCCGCGCCTTCGCGAGGGCGATGCCCCGGCCAAGAAGAAGGTCACCGCCGAGCAGCATTTCACCCAGCCGCCGCCGCGTTATTCCGAGGCGAGCCTCGTCAAGAAGATGGAGGAGTTGGGAATCGGCCGCCCCTCCACCTATGCGGCGACCCTCCAGACCCTGAAGGACCGCGGCTATGTCGAGCTGGAGAAGAACCGCTTCATCCCGCAGGAGAGCGGCCGACTCCTGACCGCCTTCCTCGAGCGCTTCTTCGAGCGCTACGTCTCGTTCGACTTCACCGCGAAGCTCGAAGACGAGCTCGACGACATTTCCGGCGGTCGTGCCGCCTGGCAGGCCGTGCTCGAGGCCTTCTGGCGCGACTTCAAGCCGAAGACCGCCGAGATCATGGAGCAGCAGCCCTCGGCGATCACCGCCGCCCTCGACGAGTTCCTCGCGCCCTGGCTGTTCCCCGACAAGGAGGACGGCTCCGACGCCCGCCTCTGCCCGGCCTGCGGCGAAGGCCGGCTGGCGCTTCGCGGCGGCCGCTTCGGCGCCTTCGTCGCCTGCTCCAACTATCCCGAGTGCAAGTTCACCCGCCGCTTCGGCCAGGGCGGCGAGGACGGCGCCGTGGACGAGGGGCCGGAGGTGCTCGGCAAGCATCCCGAGACCGGCGAGGACATCGTCCGCAAGACCGGCCGCTTCGGGCCCTATATCGAGATGGGGCAGGGCAAGGAGGCGAAAAGGGCCTCGATCCCCAAGGATTCGGGCGACCTCGACCTCGACCTCGCGATCCGCCTGCTGTCGCTGCCGAGGACCGTCGGCACGCATCCGGAGAGCGGCAAGCCGATCACCGCCTCCATAGGCCGCTACGGCCCCTATCTCGCCCATGACGGCAAATATGCCAAGCTCGGCTCGACCGCCGAAGTGTTCGAGACGGGAATGAACGCCGCCGTCGTCAAGCTCGCCGAGGCGGCGGCGGGCGGCGGCCGGGCGCGGGGTTCGCGCGAGCCGCTCAAGGTGCTCGGCGCCCACCCGCGAACCGAGCTCGAGATCAAGCTGATGGAGGGGCGGTTCGGGCCCTACGTGACGGACGGCACCACCAACGCGACCTTGCCCAAGTCGCTCGCGCCCGACCAGCTCACGCTCGAGGAAGCCGCCCAGTTGATCGACGAGCGCGCCGCAAAGGGGCCGCCGGCCAAGAAGGGAAGGGGCCGAAAGCCCGCCGCGAAGAAGGCGCCCGCGAAGAAGGCGCCGGCGAAGAAGAAGGCCTGATGCGCCGGCCGTGGGGGCTGGTCGGGCTGGCGGTCGCGGCCGAGCTCCTCGCTCTGGCGCTGTGGGCGCTGCTCGGCTGGTACGAGATGCTGTTCTGGCCGCTGGTGCTGCTCTCCCTCCTCGCCGGGCTCGCCGGAGCCTGGATCGTGCTGGCGACGATGTTCGACCTCACCTTCCACCGCCCCCGCGGCGATCGGCTGCGCCCGGTGCGCGGCTTCGACCTGGTGCTCGGAAGCGGGCTGTTCGTCCTCGCCTTGCTTCAGTTGCGCGACGCGCTCGGTCAGCTCCCGGCCTGATCCCCGCAGGTCCGGCAGCCGGGGTCCTTGGCGATCCTCAGCGTCCGCAAGGCCGGCGCGAGCCCGTCGAAGACATGAACCTTGCCCGCCGCCGCCGAGCCGAAGCCGACGATCTGCCTTATCGCCTCCAGCGCCGCCCAACTGCCCGCGATCCCCGCCATCGCTCCAAGCACTCCGAGCTCGGCGCAATTGTCGCAATCGTCCGAATCGAACGCGTCGCCGACGAAGCAGCGGTAGCAGGGCCGATCCGCTTCCCATCCGCGCCAGGTGCCGACCTGGACCTGGAACATGCCGATCGCGGCGGAGACCAGCGGGATTCGAAGCGCCGTGCAGGTGTCGGAGACCGTCAGGCGGGTAGCGAAATTGTCGCTTCCGTCGATGACGACGTCGGCGCCGGCCAGAAGCTCGCTCGCATTGGCCGCCGTGAGTCGCCTGCCGACCATGTTGAAGTCGACGTCATCGTTGAGCCGGGCAATCGCCTTCCCGGCCGCCTCGATTTTAGCGAGGCCGACGTCGTCCGTGCCGAACAGGATCTGCCGCTGGAGATTGTCGAGCGAGACGGTGTCGTCGTCGAACACCGTCAGATGCCCGATGCCCGCGGCAACGAGATATTGGAGCGCCGGGCAGCCGACACCGCCGATTCCGACAAGCGCGACCCGCGCCGCGAGCAGGCTGCGCTGGCCCTCGCCGCCGATCTCCTTGAGAACGATGTGACGGGCGTAGCGGTCGAGCTGGTCGTCGCGGAGCGTCACCGTCCCGTCGAGCCGAAGCCGCCGGCGCCGCGCTCCGTCTCCCCCAGCTCGTCCACCTCGCGAAATACCGCCCGGAGCACCGGTGCCGGCACCAACTGAGCGATTCGCTCGCCTCGCCGCACCTCGAACGGCTCCGAGCCGAGATTGGCGAGGATCACTTTCACTTCGCCGCGATAGTCGCTGTCGATCGTTCCGGGGGTGTTGAGGCAGGTGATGCCGTGCTTCAGCGCCAGGCCGGAGCGCGGCCGGACCTGGACCTCGAAGCCCGGGGGAATGGCGAGGGCGAAGCCGGTCGCCACCGCGCGGCGCGCGCCGGGCTCGAGAATCAGATCCTCGGCGGCGACCACGTCCAGGCCCGCCGCCCCGCCGCTTGCATAAGCGGGGAGGGAAAGCCCCTCACCGTTGGTAAGTCTTTTGACCTCTATGTCGATCATCGCGCCTCTCGATCCGATGATCGAGCGAGTAGCGCCCGGCTCCCTGGGTTGCAAACAGCAGGCCTAGGAAGACCAGGATCAGCGCCGGCCACCAGCCGACGAAATCCTGCGGCCAATGCACCATCCACACGGCGACGGACATGACGAAGGCGGTGACGAGCCCGGCCCAGCGGGTGAGCAGCCCCAGGATGAAGGCGATCCCGCACAGCATTTGCGCCCAGACGCAGATCGGCGCCATCAGGCCGGGCGCCGGAAAGTCGAACTGGGTGAGGAATTTCTCGAACTCCGCCATCCGCTCGGCGCTGAGGATATTGTCGTGGCTCTGGTAGACGAGGAAGGCGCCGGTCACCCAGCGCAGCAGCAGAAGTCCGAGGTCAGCCAGCCTCCCCAGCGGAGTCAGGAGCAGCAGGTCCGTTCGCATCTTCCCCCCCCAATGCCGCGGCGATCCTGTCGGCGAGACGCCGGGCAACCTCGCTCTTCTCACCTTCCTCCCAGCCTTCGACTCCGGCGGCGGTGATCAAGTGGACGCGGTTGCGGTCGCCGCCCATCACGTCCCCCGATACATCATTGGCGACGATCCAGTCGCACCCCTTGCTTGCTCGTTTCGCCTGCGCAACGTTTACGACGTCATCCGTCTCCGCCGCGAATCCAACCAGCAGCCGCGGCCGGCTGCGGCTTGCGGCGAGGCCGGCGAGGATGTCGGGGTTGGGAAGCCAGTCGAGCTTCGGGGCGCCGTTCGCCTTTTCAGCTTGCCGGGGGAGGGGGGGACCCGCCAGGCGGCGACCGCCGCGACGAGCACGGCCGAATCGGCAGGAAGGGCGGCCCTGACTGCGGCCTCCATCTCACACGCGGTTTCCACGTCAATACGCTCGACTCCGGGCGGGCTGGCCAGAGCAACGGGCCCCGCCACCAGGGTCACTCGCGCGCCGAGCATCGCCAGTGCCTCGGCGATGGCGAAGCCCTGCTTGCCGGACGAGCGATTGGCGATCACCCGCACCGGATCGATCGGCTCATGGGTCGGTCCCGCGGTGACGACGACGTGCCGGCCGGCCAGCGGGCCGCCCGACGCCAGCTTCATCCGGATCGCCGCGAGGATCCTCTCCGGCTCGGGAAGCCGCCCCGGCCCATATTCGCCGCACGCCATCTCGCCCTCGTCGGGCTCGAGGACCGTCACCCCGTCCGCGCGAAGCCGCCCTACGTTGCGCAGGGTCGCCTCGTGCCGCCACATCCTGACGTTCATCGCCGGCGCCGCGAGCACCGGCTTGTCGGTGGCGAGGAGGAGGGTGGTGGCGAGATCGTCGGCGATCCCGGCCGCCATCTTCGCCATCAGGTCGGCGGTTGCCGGGCAGACCACGACCAGGTCCGCCTCGCGGCTGAGCTGGATATGACCCATCTCGGCCTCGTCCTTGAGGTCCCACAGGCTGGTATGGACCGGCTGCTCGGACAGCGCTGCGAGGGTCATCGGGGTTACGAACTGAGCGCCGCCCGCCGTGAGCACGCAGCGCGCGCTGCCGCCGGCCTTGCGGATGAGCCGGATTAGCTCGCACGCCTTGTAGGCGGCAATCCCGCCACCGACGATGAGGAGGATGCGCTTGCCAACCATTGCTCAGTAGCCCGTCAGCAGCAAGTCGAACGCGTTTAGAATGACGGTATGTTCATGGGCTAGGGATCCGACCCGTTCGCCTAAGGTCCGCTCCGGAATGGCTGCGGCGAAATGCGTCATCATAACGACCTCGTCCGCTCCCAAGCGCAAGGTGGGGTTCAATCGCCGAGTCGGCAGCGGTGCATATTCGGGAGGTAGCAGGGGTACCACCACTCGAGTGGCGAGGCCCGACAGCGTGTCCGATTGGCAGTCGAGCAGATAGCCGGGCTCCGCGACGTTCAGGTAAACGTCGAACTGCGGCATCAGAATTGGCGATACTTCGCCAAGGGCAGGCCGTGCTTCTCGACCCAGGCGTTGGAAGCCTCGATCGCCTCCCGATTCTCTTCGATCCAGGCCTCACGCACTGAGTGCCGGACCTCATTTTCGGAACGGCCCGCGATCTCGACCTTGAGCCTCAGGGCCTCGTCAAGGAGCTTCTGGGGCAGGGCAGGGCCCTCGGCCTTGGGAGCGGTGGCAGCCATGGCGCTAAGCTATGCTCATCGCGCCGGGTGTCAACCGAACCACAACATCGCCGCCGCGCCAGCCGCCGCCGAAACAATCGCCGTCGCCGCATAGCGCCAGTAGCGCCGCGGCTCGACCACGATCACGTCGAGCGGCGGATCGGGTGGGGCCGCGCCCGGAGGCGGGTAGTAATGATCGATCCGCCGGATCAGCTCCGGGATCTTGGCGAAGGTCTTGAAATCCCGGACGATGCGGTCGGCCAGCGCCGCCTCCGGCCCGAGCTCGCCGCGCACCCATTCCCTCAGGAAGGGCTCGGCCGTCTCCCACATGTTGATGTCTGGATCCAGCGCATGGGCGACCCCTTCCTCCATCACCATCGTCTTCTGGAGGAGGAGGAGATGCGGCTGGGTGGGCATCTCGAAGTCGCGGGTGATGGTGAACAGCCCGTCGAGCATCTGCCCGATCGAGATGTCCTTGACCGGAAGGCCTCGGATCGGCTCGCCGACCGCCCTTAGCGCCGTCGCGAATTCGTCGACGTCGTGGTGCGAGGGGACGTATTGCGCCTCGAAATGGATTTCGGCGACCCGGCGGTAATTGCCGGTGAGAAGTCCGTAGAGGATCTCGGCCAGCCACATCCGGGCCTGGCGGTCGATCCGGCCCATGATCCCGAAGTCGATCGCGGCGAGGCGCCCGTCGGGGAGGGCGAAGAGATTGCCCTGGTGGAGGTCGGCGTGGAAGAAGCCGTCGATCACCGACTGGCGAAGGAAGGCCCGGACGAGGATCGCCGCCAGCGACTTGAGGTCGTGTCCCGCCTCGACCAGGGCGTCCCGGTCGGTGAGCTTGATTCCGTCGATCCATTCCAGGGTCAGCACCCGCCGCGAGGTTCGAGTCCAGTCGATCGCCGGGACGTAGAAGCCGCTTTCCGCGACGAGGTTTTCGCGCAGCTCGGAAGCCGAGGCCGCCTCGCGGCGAAGGTCGAGCTCGCGCGCCGTCCATTGCTTGAAATAGGCGATGACCGCCCGGGGCCGGAGACGCGCCGCCTCGCCGCCCATATTCTCGACCCGGGCCGCGGCCCAGGCATAGGTGTCGAGGGCGCGTGCGAAATCCTCCTCGATATTGGGCCGGAGCACCTTGACCGCGACCAGCTTGCCTTCGGTCGTATGGGCGCGGTGGACCTGGGCTATGGACGCGGCGCCGACCGGCTCCGGGTCGATGTCGGAGAAGATCTCCTCCAGCGGCTTCTCGAGCCCCTGCTCGATCGCCCGGCGCACCTGCTCGAACGGGGCAGGGGGCAGCCTGTCCTGGAGGAGCTGGAGGTCCCGCGCCGCCTCGATGCCGACAAGGTCGGGCCGGGTGGCGAGCGCCTGGCCGAACTTGATCGCGGCCGGGCCCAATTCCTGGAAGGCTTCGCCGTAGGTGGGGATCCGCGGCACCCGGGCGCCGAAGCGGGCGATCCGGGCGAGGCGCCGCACCGGCTGCGGCGTATTGGGGTCGCGCTCGATTCCGCGTAGCGCGCCGTGCCGGGCCAGCACCCGGCCCCATTTCAGAAGCCTCCAGATATGGACGACCGGCCTCGTCATAGGGAGAGGCCGTCACCCTGAACTTGTTTCAGGGTCCAGCTTATCGCCCGCCGGGGAAGCGTGGGACGGGATGCTGAAACAAGTTCAGCATGACGATGCTCCAACGCTCCCATCAGACCTTCCACCCGCTGTGGATGGCCACCAGGCCGCCCAGGATCGGCTCGGCCTTCACCTGGGCGAAGCCGGCCTTGCCGATCATCTCCGCGAACCTCTCCATCGGCGGGAAGCGGCGGATCGACTCGACCAGGTAGCGGTAGCTCTCCTCGTCCCTCGCCACGATCTTGCCGATCCGAGGCACCGCGTGCATCGAATAGGCATCGTAGAGGCCGGCGAAGCCGGGCCAGCGCGTGGTCGAGAATTCGAGGCAGTAGAAACGCCCGCCTGTCTTCAGCACCCGGTGCGCCTCCCTGAGCGCGGCGTCGATATCGGTGACGTTCCGAATTCCGAACGCGATCGTATAGGCGTCGAAGGCCGAGTCGCCGAGGCTCAGCGCCTCTGCATTCTCCACCGCCCAGTCGAGGCCTTCGAGACGCCGCTTTCGAGCGCGCTGCCGGCCGACCTCGAGCATGTCCGGGCTGATGTCGGCCACCGTCACCCTCGCACCGTCGCGTACGAGCCGGAAAGCGACGTCGCCCGTTCCTCCGGCCATGTCGAGGACGGATTCGCCCTTGCGCGGCCTTACCCGCCGGACGAACAGATCCTTCCACTGCCGGTGCAGTCCGCCCGACATGAGGTCGTTCATCAGATCGTAGCGCCGGGCGACGCTGGAGAAGACGGCGCCCACGCGCCGGGTCTTCTCCTCGGGCGCCACGTCCTCGAAGCCGAAAGAAACCT
>JASLBD010000087.1 GCA_030146745.1 Allosphingosinicella sp.
AGGGCTCGAACCTGGGACCCGCTGATTAAGAGTCAGCTGCTCTACCAACTGAGCTATGCGTCCGCGCCCGTCGGGCAGAGGGGCCATCTAGGGGCGGCAGCGGCGGATTGCAACTGCGGCGAAGCCGCATCCCGGCGAAAGCCGGGACCCGGATCCGGCCGCCGAGCGGCTGGACCCCGGCCTTCGCCGGGGAGCAAGTCGCGCTCGCCGTTCGACTGCCGATGAAGCTCGCCGAAATTGCACGTCCAGCTTTTGCGGCGCTTCGCTTCAATGCTCGGCCTTCACCGCCGCAAGCTCGTTGCCGCTCGGGTCGAGGAAGTGGAAGCGGCGGCCGCCGGGGAAGGCAAAGATGGGCCGGACGATCCTGCCGCCGGCGGCGTCGACCGCGGCCAAAGCGGCTTCGAGGTCCGTGACTTCGATCACCGGCAGCGGGGCTTCCGTGGCCTCCGCGCAATCGCCCTGGAGGCCGATGTCGGTGTCGCCGGTGACGGTGGCGGCATAGGTCGGGCCGAACTCGCTCAGGCTCCAGCCGAACGCGGCTTCGTAAAAGGCCCTGGCGGCGCCGGTGTCGCTCACCGGCAGCTCGACATAGTTGAGGCGTGCCATCGCGATGCTCCTTTCCTGACCGCCGGGATGACGTCCCGCCGCCCGCCCGGGCGGCGGTCCGTCAATAGCGCCGGAGCAGCCCCGCCAGCCGGCCCTGGATCCGGACCTGCTCGGGCCGGTAGCGCTGCGGGTCGTAGCGGCGGTTGGCGGGATCGAGGCGGACCATCTGGCCTTCCTTTCGGTAGGTCTTCAAGGTCGCCTCATTGTCGTCGATCAGGGCGACCACGATCTCGCCGTCGCGCGCCATGTCGGTCTTGCGGATGAGCGCATAGTCGCCGTCGAGAATGCCTTCCTCGACCATCGAATCGCCGGCCACCTCCAGCGCATAATGCTCTCCCGGGCCGAGCAGGGCGGCGGGGACGGGAAGGCTGGTCTGCCCCTCGAGCGCCTCGATCGGCATGCCCGCCGCGATCCGCCCGTGAAGCGGCAGGTCGATGACGTCGTTGGCCGCCGAAGGCGGAGCCGTCGGCGCCTTGGGCTGGGAGGCGATTCCGGCCTGGGCGTCGGGCATCCGCAATATTTCGAGCGCCCGGGCCCGGTTGGGCAGCCGGCGGATGAAGCCGCGCTCCTCGAGCGCCGAGATGAGCCGGTGGACTCCGGACTTGGACTTGAGCGCCAGGGCCTCCTTCATTTCCTCGAAGGAAGGCGAAACCCCGCTCTCCGCGAGGCGGGCCTGGATGTAGGTCAGAAGCTCACTCTGCTTGCGCGTCAGCATATCGGGTCCCCTGAGAAACGAACGCGGAACGTGTAGGGAACGTTGCGGGAGCTGTCAAGCGGCGGCGGAACAATCCGCGATTCTGATGAAATTTTCGAGCAGACGATGGCCCTCCTGGCTTGCGATGCTCTCGGGATGGAATTGCACGCCGTGGATCGGAAGGTCCCTGTGGCGAAGGCCCTGGAGGGAGCCGTCGTCGGCGAAAGCGTTGGCGGCGAGGCAGTCCGGCACGCTCTCCGGCGCCACCGTCAGCGAATGGTAGCGCGCCGCGGTCAGCGGGGAGGGGAGGCCGTGGAAGAGCCCCGTGCCCTCGTGGCTGACGGCGCAGGTCTTGCCGTGCATCACCGTCCCCGCCCGGACGACTTTCGCGCCGAAATGCTGCGCCACCGCCTGATGGCCGAGGCACACCCCGAGCAGGGGCCGCCGCGCCCCGGCGCAGGCGGCGACCAGGTCGAGCGAAGCCCCGGCGCTCTCCGGCCGGCCCGGTCCCGGCGAGATCACGAAGCCCGCCGCGTCGGTCGCGAGCGCATCGGCGGCGGTCAGGGCGTCGTTGCGCTCGACCCGGATCCCGGCCCCGAGCTCGCGCAGATAATGGACGATATTCCAGGTGAAGCTGTCGTAATTGTCGAGGACGAGGATCATCGGGATCCTTTTCCCGGCCGCGTCCTCACTGGATCCCGCCGGGCCCCGCCAGTTCGTCCTTGAGCTTGCGAAGCGCCTCCTCGTTGCGCTCGATCTCGACGTCGTCCCGGATCGCGGTCGTGAACTGGCGGGCATATTCCTCGCCGATGATCCCTCCGAACTGGTTTCGGACCGCCTGGATCAGCGCAGGCTCCTTGCTGGCGTCGCCGGGGACGATCTTGTCGAGATAGACGACGAACCAGCCGCGCCCGTCGGGCGCCGGCAGCAGGCGCGCCTTGCCCCGGGGGAGGCTGAACATCATCGCCATCGGCGGCGGCACCTCGGCGTTGGCGCGGGCGATCTCGCGCCGGGTGGCGGTAAGGGTCTGAACCGGCGGCAGCTTCACCTGCGCCTGGGCGAAGGCCTGGGCCGGCGGAGTCCCCGCGTTGATCCGGGCGACGACCGCGCTCGCCACCGCCCGCGCCCGTTCGGATGCGCGGCGGACGATCAGATCGGCCTTCACCCGCTCGCGGATCGAGGCCAGAGGCGGCACCGTGGACGGCACGGCCCGGGGGACGGCGATCAGCGCGTAACGCTTGTTCTCCTCGATCGCCTCGACCGCCGGATCCTCGCCCGGCTCCATCGCGAAGGCTCCTTCGAGCAAGGGCTGGACCTCGGGCGGCGCCTGCCAGCCGGGAGTGCCCGGAGCGGCGCCGGTCGCGGTGACCGGGGCGGTTTCCTTCACCGCCAGCTTGTTGGCGGCGGCAATCTCGTCGAAGGTCGAGCCGTCGCTGATCGCGGTCTCGATCCGGCCGGCAAGATCGTTGAGGGCGTTCGCCGCCTTGCGCTGCTGGATCTGGGCGGCGAGCTCGTCGCGCACCGAGGCGAGCGGCTTCGCGGCCGAGACGACGATGTCCTCGACCTTGACGACGTGCCAGCCGAACGGCCCTTGGACCGGTCCCACCGTCGCGCCCTCGGCGGCCCCGAACACGGCCGCCGCCACCGCGGGCGAGCTCTTCGCCGCAAATTCCTCGCGGCTGTTGGCGCCGAGCGCGATGTCGGCGGCGCTTCGGCCGGCCTGGGCGGCGGCGGCGGCGAAGGGAGTGCCGGCCGCGACCTTCTGGGCAAGCGCCCGCGCCTCCGCTTCGGGAAGCACGACCTGCGACAGCCGGCGGGTCTCGCGCGCGGCATAAGCGGGGTCGGAACGATAGGCGGCCTGGATCTCGGCGTCGGTCGCCTGCGACTGGGCGGCGACATTCTCCGGTCCGAAGACGGCATAGCGAATCACCCGCCGCTCGGGGATGGTGTAGCGGGCCCGGCTGGTCCGGTAGAAAGCGTCGAGCTCGGCCTCGCTCGGCTCCGCTCCGGCGCCGATCGCCGCCGACGGCACCGCCCCGACGATGCCGGTGCGCGATTCGAGCAGAAGCGAGGCATATTGAAGCGCGATCGCGTTCGGAACATGGGCCGAGCGCGCGACCGGGCCGAGCAGCTGGCGCTGGAGCAATCGGGCCTCGAACTCGTCCCGCAGCTGCTGCTCGGTAATATTCTCCTGGGCCAGGGCGCGCCGGAATGTGGCGTCGTCGAAGCGGCCGGTCAGATCATGGAAAGCGGGGATCGACGCGATGTCGCGGTCGATCATCTGCCGCGACACGCCCAGGCCCTGCTCGCGGCCGAAGACGGCGCTCGCGGTGAGGTCGATCAGCTGC
>JASLBD010000136.1 GCA_030146745.1 Allosphingosinicella sp.
CCAGAACCACCGGCCTCTCCTCCGCCAGCAGCCCCTGCGAATGGTCCCTCAGCCGCTCCATCCAGGCCAGCTTGTAGGCGAATTTCTCGGTTCCGACCGGATTGCCGTTGGGCAAATAGATGGAGCCGATCACCACCCCGCCGACCTCGGCCTCGATATAGCGGCTGTGGGTGTCGTCGGGATCGCCCGGAAGCCCGGTCCGGCGAAGCTGCGGCGGGCCCGCCGCGACGGGCGTCAGGATGGCCACGCCGTTGAAGCCCTTCTGGCCGTGCCACACGCCGTCATAGCCGGCGGCGCGGACATCCTCGATCGGGAAGGACTCGTCGGCGCATTTGATCTCCTGGAGGCACAGCGCGTCGGGCTTCTCCTCGTCGAGATATTCGACCAGCCGCGGCAGCCGGGCCCGGATGCCGTTGAGGTTGTAGGTGACGATCTTCATGGGGAGGCGGCTTAGCGGCTCTCGGGAGGATCGTCATCCCGGACTTGATCCGGGATCCATGAACACGGACTTCCGCGGATCGGCGCGGTGCTCATGGATTGCGGCGTTCGCCGGAATGAGTCTAAACGCTGAAGCTGGATCCGCAGCCGCAGCCCGAAGCGGCGTTGGGATTGCGCACCTGGAATGCCGCGCCGCCCAGCGACTCGACATAGTCGACCGCTCCGCCCTTCACGAGATCATGGGTCATCGGATCGACCACCAGGGTGACCCCACCCTCGCCGGCGACGAGATCCTCGGCCTCCACCTCGTCGGCGAGGCCGAAGCGGTAGCTGAAGCCGGCGCAGCCGCCGCCCTCGACGCTGAGCCGGAGGATGGCCGGCTTGCCCTGGCGCTCGGCGATCGCGGCGACCCGGGCCGCCGCGGCGGGGGTGAGGGCGATTTCGGAGGGTTCGGCCATGAGGAGGAGATAGGGCCTGGACGGGTCGGCCACAAGCGCGGCACTTGTGTCCGCGCCCGCATTGGCGGCATAGGAGCCCATCTTCCCGCCACGAGAGCTGTCCATGAAGACCCGCGTCTACGTCACCTTGAAGAACGGCGTGCTCGATCCCCAGGGCAAGGCCATCCACCATGCGCTGGAGGGGCTCGGCTTCGCCGGGGTCAACGACGTGCGCGCCGGCAAGCTGATCGAGCTCGACCTGGCCGACGGCGTCGGCGACGAGGAGGTCGAGGCGATGTGCCGAAAGCTGCTCGCCAACACGGTCATCGAGAATTTCCGGATCGAGCGCGAGGCGGCGGAAGGACGAAAGGCGTGAAGAGCGCGGTCATCGTCTTCCCCGGCTCCAATTGCGACCGCGACATGGCGGTCGCGCTCGAGCAGGTTACCGGCAACCGGCCCGCCATGGTCTGGCACCGCGAGACCGAGCTGCCGGAGGGCCTCGACCTCGTCGCCATCCCCGGCGGCTTCTCCTACGGCGACTATCTTCGCTCCGGCGCCATGGCCGCCCGTTCGCCGGTGATGCGGGCGGTGGCGGAAGCCGCCGGCCGCGGGGTCGCCGTGCTCGGAGTGTGCAACGGCTTCCAGATCCTGACCGAAGCGGGGCTGCTTCCGGGCGCCCTGATGCGCAACGCCGACCTCCACTTCATCTGCCGCGACGTGCCCTTGAAGGTCGAGAACAGCCAGACCGCCTTCACCAGCCGCTACGAGTCGGGCGAGGACATAATCATCCCGGTCGGCCACCATGACGGCAATTACCAGGCCGATAACGACACTCTCGACCGGCTCGAGGGCGAGGGCCGGATCGCCTTCCGCTACGCCGGCCATTGCAACGGCTCGGCCCGCGACATCGCCGGGATCGTCAGCGAGGCCGGCAACGTGCTCGGGATGATGCCGCACCCCGAGCGGATGGTGGAGCCGGCCCACGGCCGGACCGACGGCCGCCGCCTGTTTGAAGGCCTGCTGGAGGCGATCGGCTAGGCCATGCGTCCCGAGGTCTGCGCCGACTGCCCCGTCCGCGACCAGGCGGTCTGCTCGGCCCTCGACTCGGCGGAGCTGGCCGAGCTGGCGGCGATCGGCCGCCACCGCGACTTCGCCCGGGGCGAGACCATCTTCGCCGCCGACGACGAAAGCATCGCCTGCGCCACCCTCGTCACCGGCGCCGCCAAGCTGTCGCGGCTCGATTCGGAGGGGACGGAACGGATCGTGGGGCTGGTTCATCCGGCCGGCTTCCTCGGCCAGCTCTTCGCCGCCACCCACCGCCACGAGGCGATCGCGCTCACCGCCAGCCGGGTCTGCCTCTTCCCGAGGCGCGAGTTCGAGGGGCTGATGAAGGCCCATCCCGCCCTGACCCGCTCGATCCTCGAGCGGACGATCGCCGAGCTCGACGCCTCGCGCGGTTTGGCCGAGCTGATCGGCCGGCGCGACGTCAAGGCCCGGGTCGCCGGCCTCCTCCTCGCCTTCGCCCGGGCCGCCGCTCCGGGGCCCTGCGGCGAGGCCCGCCAATTCGAGCTGCCGCTCAGCCGCGAGGAGATGGCGAGCCTGCTCGGCACGACCATCGAGACGGTGAGCCGGCGGCTTACCGAGCTGGAGCGGGCGGGGATTGTCGCGAGGCACGGCGCTCGCGGGCTGGAGATCCGCGATCCCGCCGCACTGGCGCAGGCGGCGGGCTGAAGCCCGGAGCGCCGGAATTTCTCCGTCGCCCTTGACTCGTTTCAGGGTCCAGTTCTCCACCCGGGAGGCGGTCCGTCGCAGGTTGCTGAAACAAGTTCAGCATGGGGGGGGGTGCGTCGGGCGGTCGCCCCTCCCACCCCGAAACGAAAAATGCCCGCGGGACGGCGGTCCCGCGGGCATCCTCTCCTCCCCTGGGAAGCTGTCAGAGGGTGGACTTGATGATCGCCATGACCAGCGCCAGCCCGACGAGCAGCACCGGCAGGGTCATGATCTGGGCGAGCGCCTGGCCGGCGGTGAGCCGGCCGGTGATGCATTCGACGCCTTCCTGGAGGAACTCGCCCCAGCTCTGCCGTCTCAGGCCGTCGTCCGGCACGACCCGGGCCCAGAGGGCGGGAGTGACGAAGAGCGCGATGACGCTGACGACGACGATCGCCGCCGGGACGATGAGGTCCGGGCCCATGAAGGCGGTGCACAGGATCCCGACGAAAGCCATCCAGGCGCCGGCGACCATGGCGTGAACGCCGGGATGAAGGTCGAACACCCGCTCGCCGCGGTTGCGCCGGAGCGGCGGCGCGGCGTGGACGACGGCTTCCTCGAAAAGGGCGACGGGTTGGTGGACGGTCATGGCGAAAGCTCCTGCTCGAATGTTGGAACCGCTCTAGTCCGCGCCGGCGGCAAGTGGTTTGACGGGCGTCAAAATTTCGCGGCACCGTCATTCCGAACTTGATTCGGCATCCACAGTGGAGCCGCCTCGCGCGCGGAAACCTGGACCCGGAAACAAGTTCAAGGGACGGGAGGAGGAAGATCCCCGGTAATTCGCTTTTCGCGCCTCGCCCGATGCGTTTTTTGGATAGGTTCGCGACCCCGCTAGGTTGGGGGGCATGCCCCTCCCCCTCCTCGTCTCCGTCGTCGGCACCCGCCCCGAAGCGATCAAGATGGCGCCGGTGATCCGGGCGCTGGGCCGGTTGCACGGAATCGAGCAACAGGTCTTCCTGACCGGCCAGCATTGCGCTCTCGAGGGCTATTTCGATCTGCCCGAGGGCAGCCTGCGCCAGCTCGGCTTCCACCCCCGCGACCGCGATGTCGAGCGTCTTCGCGCCGCACTGCGCGCCTTGCTCTGCGGACGCTTTCAGCGCCGGGCCATCGATCTCGTCCTCGTTCACGGCGATACGACCAGTGCCGCGGCCGGCGCCCTGGCCGCGCGAGACTGCGGCATAAAGCTCGCCCATGTCGAGGCCGGGCTGCGCTCGTTCGACCTCGACCAGCCCTGGCCGGAAGAGGGTCACCGAGTCGCCATCGATGCGCTGGCGGAGCTCCTGTTCGCCCCCACCGAGAGCGCCGCCGCAAACCTGCGGGGGGAGCCCAGGGTCGAGGGGAGAATCCTCGTCACCGGCAATAGCGGCATCGATGCGCTGCTCTGGACGCGGGCGCGACTGGTCGCTCGGGCCGAGTCGGCCGCGAAAGACGAACGCCGGCTGATCGTCGCCACCTGCCACCGGCGCGAGAATCAGGGCGAGCCCGCGCGCGCCGTCGGCGAGGCGATCGCCCGGATGGCCGCCGAGCTGCCGGTCCGGGTGGCCGCGCCGCTCCATTTCAACCCGGCGGCGCGCGGCGGCCTCGAGCAGGCGCTCGCTGGCGTGGAGCATGTCGAACTGCTGGAGCCGCAGGGCTACGAGGCGATGGTGCGGCTGATGGCTTCAAGCTGGCTGATCCTCACCGACAGCGGCGGCCTTCAGGAGGAGGCGCCGGCGCTCGGCAAGCCGGTGCTGGTGCTGCGCGACGTCACCGAGCGGCCCGAGGCGCTGGCGACCGGCAATCTCGAGCTGGTCGGCACCGACCCTGAGCGCATCTTCGCCGCCGTCGCCGGCCTGCTGGAGGACGAGGCGAAATATGCGCGAATGGCCCGGCCGGCCTTCCCCTTCGGCGACGGCCGGGCGTCGGAACGGATCGCGGAGGCGATCGGGGGGTGGCTGGGGGAGCGGGGAAGCGGGAAAGGCGGCGGATGAGCCCGTCATCCCGGACTTGATCCGGGATCCATGAACACCGTCGGTAGCCATTCGGCACGATCCGTGTTCATGGATTCCGGCTTTCGCCGGAATGACGGACTTCATCACCCCACCGCCCTTTTCAGGCGGTCGAGCAGGCGCTCGCGCCCGGCGAGGATTGCGGACTGGCGCTCGATCAGGACGTCGCGGGCGAGGAAGTGGCCGGTGATCCGGAGTCCGGCCAATATGTCGGGCCAGCCGGCGCCTCCCGAGCCAAGCAGCAGAGGGGGCAGCGGGAAGAGCCGGTCGCGATATTCGCCCGCGGCGCCGGCGCTGACCGCGCGGCCGCTTTTCGGGCTGACGAAGGCGAGATCGTCGGTCGCTCCGGTGGCCGCGCATTCGGTGA
>JASLBD010000159.1 GCA_030146745.1 Allosphingosinicella sp.
CATCCTCAGGAAGGATTATCAGGGCTTCGGCCTCCAGGGCTTCGTCGACGTCGCGGAGGAGGGCGACCACACCATCTATCGCACCTCCGCCATCGCCGGCTACGGCGACCTCCAGGAACAGGGCTTCAACGTCATGGCGGCGGTGAGCTACAGCGACGTTCCGGAGCTGCGCGGCAACCGGCGCGATTTCGTCGACACGTTCCAGCCCGATCGCGGCCTTTCGCCGGACACCCGCGGCACGCCTTTCGGGACGATCTTCCCGCTCGCCGGAACCTTCTTTCCCAATGCCGCCGCGACTCCGTTCATCCCGGGAACGACGACTCGCGCCAGCGGCGGCCTCAACGTCCTCGACCTTCCCGGCGGGCTGGGCTGCGAAGAGGTCGACGGCCAGGGGCCCTACGACGCGGAGCTCTGGTCCACCCCGTCGGCAGGCCTCGCCTGCGCCTTCGACACCGGCCGCTCGGCCGTGCTCCAGCAGCCGCTCGAGACCCTGACCTGGCTCGGACGCGGCGTGGTGCGCCTGGGCGCGCATGAGATCACCGCCGAGGCGACGGGCTCCGACGCGACGGCGGCGAAGCGCTTCTCCGAAGTGCAGCTCGTGCCGAACACGACTTCGCAGAACTTCGCGCACCCGGTCGGGGCTCCCGGATACGATTTCGTCTACGACCGCCTGGTCGCCGCCTTCCCGGAGCTCGCCGCGCGGCCCCGCGGATCCTTCGCCTATCGCTACCGCTGCATGGAGTGCGGCCGGCGCGAAGTCGTCACCGACACCCAGACCGCTCGCTATACGCTCGGCGTCGACGGTCCGCTGTTCGGCGGCTGGGATTATCGGGCCGGCCTTTCCTATGCGGAGAGCCAGTCCCAATCGACGCTCGGAACGGGCTATTATTATCGCGGCACGCTCGCCAACGGCGCCCCGGATCCGACCGCGCCGCAGGCGCCGGGAGTGGCCGGGCGCGGCCTCATCGGCCTTCTCAACAGCGGCCTGATCAACCCGTTCCTGCTGTCGGGCCAGTCGCAGAGCCCCGCCGCCCTCGCAGCGCTGCAGGCCGTTTCCGCCGAGGGCGTGGTCCTCTACGGCGGCAAATATTCGGTGACCCAGGCCGACGCCTCCGTATCCGGATCGCTGTTCAACCTGCCGGCCGGAGCGGTGCGCGCGGCGTTCGGCCTCGACTATCGCAAGGAAAAATATCGGTTCAACGGCGACGAGAGAGCCGCCGCGGACCGCCCCATCATCATCGCCGCGCCGTTCGACGACGCGAACCAGCTCGAGGGCGCCTCGCGCGAGATCAAGGCGGCCTACGCCGAGGTGCTGATCCCGGTCCTCAAGACGCTCGAGGTCACCGTCGCCGGGCGGATCGACGATTATGGCGACTTCGGCACCACCACCAATCCGATGGCGAACTTCAAGTTCAGACCCTTCCAGGCGCTGATGTTCCGCGGCAATTACAACACGGCCTTCCGGGTCCCGGCCTTCAACCAATTGTTCAACGGGACCCTGGAATCGCTTTATACGGGGGGCGCGATCGTCGATCCGTTCCGGTGCCCGAGCGGCCAGGTCAACGAGGACGTGCCCGGGTGCGAGTCGCTGGTGCGCTCGATCGACTTGCTGAGCGGCGGCAACAACCAGCTGCGGCCGGAAACCGCGAAAATGTACAGCCTCGGCGCCGTCTTCGAGCCGTCGCGCAACTTCAGCGCCTCGGTCGATTTCTTCAGCATCGACCGGAAGGGCACGATCCAGGCGCTCCTCCTTCGGGAGGCGCTCGCCAACTTCGAGCTGGTGCCGCAGCTGTTCATCCGCGACCAGGCGGGGGTCCTGGAGGCGATCGATCTGCGGGTCACGAACCTCGGCGGATCCAAAACCCAGGGCTTCGAGATCACCCTGCGCGGCGGCATCGATTCGCTCGGCGGCCGATTGTCGGCGGGCCTGGACGCCACCTACCTCACGAAGAAGCAGGAACAGGTCATCGCCGGCGGCCCCTTCGAGAACCGGCTGGGCGTCTTCTCGTTCGGAGGCGACCTCGGGCTCAAGTGGAAGCACAATGCGTTCGTCAGCTACAGCGACGACGATTGGACGGGGACCCTGACCCAGATCTTCCGCAGCGGTTACGAGAACCAGGTGCTTCCGGGCATCGCCGACGGGACGGTGACCCGGCCGAACGTCGTCGACCGGGTCGACGAGTACATCATCTACAACCTGTCGGTGGCCTTCACCGGCATCGAGGGGATGCGCTTCACGGCCGGCGTGAAGAACCTGTTCGATACGGATCCGCCCTTCGCGATCAGCTATGACAGCAACACCGGCGGCGGCAGCTCCTGGGAGCCGCGCGTCGCCGACCCCCGGGGGAGGTCGTTCACCTTCGCGGCCGAGTTCAAGTTCTGACGAGTGTCACGCCTCTCCCGCTCTTCGCGGGAGAGGGCGATTGAGTCCCGAGGTGGAACGCATGACGGAAGGCTTCCAGCTCAGAGGCGGCGTCGTCCATTGCGAGGACGTGCCGCTGCCGCTGATCGCGCGCGAGGTTGGAACGCCGGTCTACGTCTATTCGACGGCGACCATGTTGCGGCAGACCCGGATCCTGAAATCGGCCTTGGCGCCGCTCGGCGACCCGCTCATCGCCTTCGCCGTCAAGGCCAACCCCAATCCGGCGGTGCTCGCGACCCTGGCGGCCGAAGGGCTCGGCGCCGACGTCGTCTCGGGCGGCGAATACCGGCGCGCCCGGGCCGCCGGGATCGCGCCCGGCAGGATCGTCTTCTCGGGCGTCGGCAAGACCGAGGCGGAAATGGCTCTGGCGCTCCAAGGCGGGCTTTGCCAGTTCAACCTCGAATCCGTTCCGGAAGCTGAAATGCTGTCTGCGGTCGCGCTCTCGCTGGGCGGGGAGGCGGACGTGGCGCTGCGGGTCAATCCCGACGTCGACGCCGGCTCGCACGCCAAGATCTCGACCGGCGCCGCCCACAACAAGTTCGGAGTGGCGATCGCCCACGCGGTCGCCGCCTGCGCCCGGATAAGGGAGCTTCCGGGCCTCCGGCTCGCCGGAGTGGCCGTCCATATCGGAAGCCAGCTCACCAGCCTCGCCCCGCTCCAGGCCGCGTTCGAGAGGCTCGGCGGCCTGATCCGCGAGCTTCGGGCGGCGGGGCACGAGATAAGGACGGCCGATCTCGGCGGCGGGCTGGGGCTGGTCTACGATCCGCAAGCGCCGGCGCCGCCGACGCCCGCCGATTACGGCGCGATGGTCGCCCGGGTGACCCGGGGGTGGGAGACCCGGCTGATCTTCGAGCCGGGGCGGCTCCTGGTCGGCGACGCCGGAGTCCTGCTGACGACGGTGATCCGGATCAAGCCGGGCCCGGTTCTCCCCTTCGTCGTCGTCGACGCGGCGATGAACGACCTGATGCGGCCGAGCCTCTACGACGCCTGGCACGCCGCCGAGGCCGTGGTGCCGAGCGGCGAACATATGGTCGCCGACATCGTCGGCCCGGTCTGCGAGACCGGCGACACCTTCGCCCGCTCCCGCCGGATAGACCGGGTAAGCGCCGGCGAGCTGATGATCCTGCGCACCGCCGGCGCCTATGCCGCGACGATGGGAAACACCTACAATTCGCGCCCGCTGGCGCCCGAGGTGCTGGTCAATCGCGCCGATTGGGCGGTGGTCCG
>JASLBD010000278.1 GCA_030146745.1 Allosphingosinicella sp.
CGCGACTCGATCGTGCTGGCCAGCTTCGGCGACGCTTCCGCCAACCATTCGACCGCGCAGGGCGCGTTCAACACCGCCGCCTGGGCCGCCTATCAGGGAACGCCGATGCCGCTCGTCTTCCTGTGCGAGGACAATGGCATCGGCATTTCGACCCGCACTCCGCCGGGCTGGATCGCGGCCTCGTTCCAGGGCCGGCCGGGGCTCGACTATGTCCATTGCAGCGGCCTCGACATGGCCGACGCCTGGCGCGGCGCCCGCGAGGCGGCGCGGATCGCCCGGACCCAGCGCCGGCCCGTCTTCCTCCACATGGACTGCGTCCGGCTTTACGGCCATGCCGGCTCCGACGTTCAGGCCACCTACCTCACCAAGGCCCAGATCGAGCAGGACGAGGAGCGCGATCCCCTGCTCTACAGCGCCGCCTTGCTGATCGAGGAGGATTTGCTTTCCGGCGGCCAAATCCTCGACATCTACAACGAGAGCGAAGCCACCCTCGCCCGGATCGCCGAGCAGGCGATTCTCCGGCCCAAGCTGACGACGAGCAGGGACGTGATGGCGAGCATCGTCCCGCCCAAACGCCCGCCGGCCCGGACCAACAGTCCGACTCCGGAGCAGCGCGAGGCCCTGTTCGCCCGCGACCGGAGCATGATCGACAAGCCCCAGCACATGGCGCGGCTGCTGAGCTGGGCGCTCGCCGACCTGATGCTCGCTCATCCCAACATCATCGTCGCCGGCGAGGACGTCGGGCCCAAGGGCGGGGTCTACAACGTCACCGCCAAGCTCCACGAGCGCTTCGGCTCCTGCCGGGTCATCAACACCCTGCTCGACGAGCAGAGCATCCTCGGCCTCGGCATCGGCGCCGCCCATAACGACCTGCTCGCCATCACCGAGATCCAGTTCCTCGCCTACGTCCACAATGCCGAGGACCAGATCCGCGGCGAGGCGGCAACGCTCAGCTTCTTCTCCAACGGGCAATATACCAATCCGACGATCATCCGGATCGCCGGCCTCGGGTACCAGAAGGGCTTCGGCGGGCATTTCCACAACGACAACAGCCTCGCCGTCTTCCGCGACATTCCCGGGCTCGTGCTCGCCTGCCCGAGCAACGGCGCCGACGCCGTCGAGATGCTTCGCGAATGCGTCCGGCTCGCGCTCGAGGAGCAGAGGGTCATCGTCTTCGTCGAGCCGATCGCGCTCTACATGACCCGCGACCTTCACGAGGAGGGCGATGCGCTGTGGACCTCGACCTACGCCGCCCCGGGCGCGGCCGGGCCGATCCGGCTGGGAGACGTCGGAGTCCATGGCGAAGGCACCGACCTCGCCATCGTCAGCTACGCCAACGGCTATTACCTCTCGCGCCAGGCCGGGAGGATCCTGCGCGAGCGGCATGGCCTCAAGCCGAGGGTGATCGACCTGCGCTGGCTGGCCCCGCTCAACGAGGAAGGCCTGCTCGACTCGGTCGCCGGCTGCGAGCGCATCCTGATCGTCGACGAATGCCGCAGGACGGGGTCGCAGAGCGAGGCGCTGATGGCGCTCTTCGCCGAACGCGCGCCCGATATCGACTGCAGCCGGATCACCGCCGAGGATTCGTTCATCCCGCTCGGCCGGGCCGCGACCCTGACCCTGCCGAGCCGCGATTCCATCGTCGCCGCTGCGCTGGAGACGGTGCGTGGCTGAGCGGAAGGCGCTGATCGTCTGCCCGGGGCGCGGCACCTACGGCAAGGCCGAGCTCGGCTATCTGAAACGCTTCCACTCCGACAAGGGAGAGCTGATCGCCGCGTTCGACCGGCTTCGCTCGGAGCGCGGCCGGCCGACCCTCTCCGAGCTGGACGGCGCCGACCGGTTCAGCCCTGCCCTGCATACGCGCGGCGACATCGCCTCGCCGCTCATCTTCGCCGCCTCCTACGCCGATTTCCTGGCCATCGACCGTTCGCGTTTCGACGTCGCCGCCGTCACCGGCAATTCGATGGGCTGGTACACGGCCCTCGCCGTCGCCGGTGCGGTCGGCGCCGAGCAGGGCTTCCGGATCATCGACGCCATGGGCGAGAACAGTCAGGCCGGGGAGCCGGGCGGGCAGGTCCTCCTCACCCTCGTCGGCGAGGACTGGCGGGAGCTTCCCGGCCTGCGCGAGCGGTTGCTGGCGCTCGCCGCCGCGATTGGCGCGCGCGACGGCTGCAGCCTGCACGTCTCGAGCGAGCTCGGCGGGATGATCGTCTTCGCGGGCAGCGATCCCGGCATCGCCGCCCTGCTCGCCGAGGCGCCGCCGACGCCGGCGCGCGAGCCGCTTCGCCTCGTCAACCACGGCCCCTTCCACACCCCGCTCATGACCGGCTCCTCCGAGCGCGCTTTGGCGCAGCTACCGGCCGACTGGTTCGGCTCCCCGGAGGCGCCGATGGTGGACGGCCGCGACCACGTCTGGCGGCCGTTCGCCACCGAGCCGCGCGCCCTCCGCGATTACACCTTCGTCGCCCAGATTCTTGAAACCTACGATTTCACCCGCGCGATCCAGGTGGCGGTCAAGGAGCATGCGCCGGACCGCATCGTCCTGCTCGGCCCCGGCGACACGCTCGGCGGAGCCATCGCCCAGGCGCTGATCGCG
>JASLBD010000370.1 GCA_030146745.1 Allosphingosinicella sp.
CGGGCGATGACGGCGCGGGCGATCGCGACCCGCTGCTGCTCGCCGCCCGACAGGGTGGCCGGGCGGGCGCTGGCGCGGTGGCCGAGGCCGACCCAGGCGAGCATCTCGCTCACCGGCCCGTCTGGCGCCGGCAAGACATCGCTGCTGAAATTGCTCTACCTCGCCCAACGCCCCAGCCGCGGCCTCATCCGCTTGTTCGGCGAGGACATCGTGACGATGCCGAGGAAGCGCCTGCCCGGCTTTCGCCGGCGGATCGGCGTCGTCTTCCAGGATTTCCGGCTCGTGCCGCACCTCTCCGCGCACGACAATGTCGCGCTGCCGCTGCGCGTCGCGGGAATCGAGGAACGCGACCTGGAGGATCCGGTGAGGGAGATGCTCGCCTGGGTCGGTCTCGCCCACCGCTCCACCGCGCGCCCCGCGACCCTGTCGGGGGGCGAGCAGCAGCGCGTGGCGATCGCCCGCGCCGTCATCGCCCGGCCCGAACTGCTGGTCGCCGACGAGCCGACCGGCAACGTCGATCCGGAAATGGCCAAGCGCCTGCTCCATCTGTTCGATTCCCTGAACAAGCTCGGCACCACCGTCGTCGTCGCCACCCACGATCTCCACCTCATCTCGAGCATCGGCCGTTCCGAGATGCTTCGCCTCGACCGCGGCACGTTGCTCGATCCGACCGGCGCCCTTCGCCATCCGCCGCGGCGGGCCGAGGCATGAGCGCCCTGCCCCGGACGATGGGCGCGGCCGACCGCCGCCTCCTGCCGGAGGGCCGGCTCGCCGGGCCGATGCCCTGGGTGATCGCGATCATGATGTTCCTCACCGTCCTCGCCGCCGCCGCCGGCCTCGGCCTCGGCGGAGCCGCGGCGAGCCTCGGCGCCGGGCTCGGCAACCGGGTGACGGTTCAGATCCTCGAGCCCAATCCGGATCGGCGCGAGGCCGAGGCGGCGCGCGCCGTCGACCGGCTGCGGGGGTTGCCGGAGGTCGACAGCGTCCGCCGGCTTCCCCCCGACGAGATGGCGGAGCTGCTCGAGCCCTGGCTCGGCGCCGGCGGCCTCGAAGGCGATCTGCCGATCCCGGCGATGATCGACGCCCAGCTCATCCCCGGCGCCCGCGCCGACTCGCTTCGCCCGGCGGTGACGGCGGCCGCGCCCTCGGCCCGGATCGACGACAACGGCCAGTGGCTGGCGCCCCTCAGCCGCCTGATCTCGGCCCTGAAATGGCTCGCGCTCGGCCTGGTCGCCTTGATGATCGGGGCCACCGCCGCCACCGTCGTCCTCGCCGCCCGGGCCGCGCTCGACACCCATCGCGGCACCATCGAGGTGCTCCATCTGATGGGGGCGACCGACCTCCAGGTCGCACGGCTGTTCCAGCGCCGGATCGCGCTCGACGCCTTGTTCGGAGGCCTGGTCGGCTTCGGAGCGGCGGCGCTGGCCCTCGTACTGATCGGCCAGCGCATAGGCGCGCTCGGCTCGGATCTGCTCGGCTCGGCCAATCTGCCGGCGACGAGCTGGCTCGCCCTCGCACTGCTTCCGGTCCTCGGCGTCGGCCTCGCCATGCTGGTCGCCAGGGCCACCATCCTCAGGGCCCTCGGGAGGATGCTGTGATCCGCCGCGCCATTTCCGCGATCGTCCTTCTCTATCTGCTCGGCTACGCCGTCTTCGCGGTGGCCCTGCCGCGGCCGGCGGACGAGCGGGCGACCGACGCCATCGTCGTCCTCACCGGCGGCGCCAAGAGGATCGAGCGCGGCCTCGACCTGATGGCGCGGGGCAAGGCGAAGCGGATGCTGGTCTCCGGAGTCGCCCGCACCGTCCGTCCGGAGGAGCTGGCGGCGCAATATCGGCGGGACGATTCGCTGTTCCAGTGCTGCGTCGATCTGGGCCGCGAGTCGGTCGACACCCGCTCCAACGCCGAGGAGGTCGCGCGCTGGATGGACAAGCACAAGTTCAGGTCGATGCGCCTCGTCACCACCGACTGGCACATGCCCCGCGCCCGCTTCGAGCTTTCCCGCCGCCTCGGCGGCGGCATTTTCGTCCTCGGCGACGCGGTCGAGAGCAACCCCAGCTTCGCCCAGCTCTTCACCGAATATA
Source organism: Allosphingosinicella sp. (assembly GCA_030146745.1). The sequence continues at coordinate 2,082 of JASLBD010000370.1, forward strand.
ACAAATATCTGCTTCGCCGCTCGGCGGTGCTCGTCGGAATCTGATGAACCTCGTCCGTTCGCTGCTCTACGCACTGGTCTTCTACACCGGCAGCGTCCTCTACGTGCTCGCCGGGATCGCCGTCCTGCCGCTGGGCAAGGGGCCGGTGCGCCGGGTCGCCGACGCCTGGACGGCCTTCAACCGCTTCTGCGCCCGCTTCCTGCTCGGGATTCGCACCCGGATCGAGGGCGAGGTTCCGAGCGGGGCGGTGATCGTCGCGAGCAAGCACCAGTCGATGTTCGAGACGACCGAGATGCAGCTCATCCTCGACACGCCGGCGACGGTGATGAAGAGCGAGCTCGGCCGGATTCCGCTCTGGGGCCGGCTGACCCGCGCCTACGGGATCATTCCGGTCGATCGCGACGGCGGCGGCGCGGCGCTCCGCAGGCTGCTGCGGGCCGCCGGCGAGGCGGCGGCGGAGGGCCGTCCGATCGTCATCTTTCCGGAAGGAACCCGGGTCCCGCCCGGTGATCGGCCGCCGCTCGAGCCGGGCTTCGCCGGTCTCTACCGGGCGCTGAACCTGCCCGTCGTCCCGGTCGCCCTCGACAGCGGCCGCATCTGGCCGCGCCGGAGCTTCGTCAAACGGCCCGGGGTGGTGACCATGCGCTTCGGCGAGGTCATCCCCCCCGGCCTCCCACGCAAGGAGGCGGAGGCGCGGGTCCACGCGGCGATCAACGCGCTCGAATGATTCCAGCGACTTAGCTTTCGGTGCCTGGCACCGAGTAGAGCCACTCCATCCGGCTGCCGTGCGGGTGGCCGTGCGCCAGCAGCCTCTCCTCCCCGTCGGGCCAGGTCCGGAGCCGGAGCTCGATCCGCTCACCGCCGTCATGCTCGTAGCGCAGCCAGGCGAGCGGCGCGGGGATCGTCGCCGCCGCCCCCGCTTGCTCCATCGCCGCCGCGATCCGCGCCTTGGTTGCGTCGGGGAAATATTGGAAGGCGATCGAGTGGAGTACCACCCGGGTCACCCCGGCCTCCTGCCGCTCGCGCAACCGCGCCTCGAGCCAGTCCGCCGCCTCGCCCGGCTCCACCTCCGGCGGATCCCCGGCCGCGATGGCCAGCGCCGCTTCGAGCTGCGCCAGCCGCCGCGCCTGATCGGGCCAGACGTAGGCGAGCAGCCGGTCGCCGTCGCTCCGGGCGTCGAGGGGGCTGAGATCCACGCCCCGCCGCCGAGCCACCTCGACCGCCGCGTCCGGGGGCGCAGCGCCCCTCCACTCGGGCCTGAGCTGGAGCGGCGACCCGGCATCGCCGGCCAGAACCCCGCCGAGATCGTAGCCGTAGCGGTCGAGCAGCAGGTTGAGCCCCGCGCTCGCCCCGAGCTCGAGCAACTCCACCGGCTGGGGGAAAAGGTCGGCGACGACCAGAAGCCCGCTCATCAGCGCCGCCGAGCGTCCGACCTCGTTGGTCTGAGGCGCGCCGTCGAGCCAGGGGAGCAGGTCCGGCCTGTCCAGCACCGGCCGAAGCGCCGCCCAAAGGGCCTCCTCGTCGGGCAAGGCATTCGGAGGATAGCAGCCGGCCAGCCCGGCAGCGTCGCCGCGGCGGACGAGCGCGTGAAGCCCGCCGGTCAGGCGAAGCGGCAAGGCGTCGCTGAAGGGGTCGGCCTTTCCCGGCCAGCCGAGCACCCGGCGACCCGTCTCCGTCGATCGGTCGAGCCGCTCGCCGAGCAGGCCGCACAGGCTTGCCATGAAGGGCGAATCGAGCCTCGCCGCCCATTCGGCCTGCCGGGCGAAGGCGGCCCGGACCGCGGCCTCAGTCACGCAGGCGGGCACCGGCCTTGGCCGCGGCGGCGACGATCCGGGCCGAAATCGCCTTCAGTTCCTCTTCGGTGAAGCTCTTCTCGCCCGGCTGGAGAACGATTTCGACGGCCAGCGATTTCTGTCCCTCGGGCACTCCGGGGCCGGTGAAGACGTCGAACAGCGAAACTCCGGCGATCGCCTGCCGGTCGGCGCCCCGAACCGCCCGCAACAGCGTGTCGGCGGGAGTGTCCGCCGCCACCAGGAAGGCGAAGTCGCGTTTCACCGCCTGCAGCGCCGGCGGCGCATAGGCCTCGCGCATCCGTCCGCCCCTCTTCTGGGGAAGGGCGTCGAGGAAGATCTCGGCGGCGACCAGAGGCCCGTCCAGATCGAAGGCGCGAAGGGTCGAGGGATGGAGCTCGCCATATTCGGCGAGCACGTTCTTCGGCCCGAGCGCGAGCCGGCCCGAGCGGCCGGGATGGTAGATTCCTGAAGCGCCGGCCAGCGACTGGAGGTTGTCGACCGGCGCGCCCGCCGCGGCGAGCAGGGCCAAAGCTTCCGCCTTGGCGTCATAGGCGTCGAAGCCCCGCGCCTTGCCGCTTCGCCAGTGGCGCGGCGCGGCCGGGCCGGCGAGGATCAGGCCGAGCGTCGGCCGCTCGCCGTCGGCGAGGTAGCGGCGGCCGATCTCGAACAGCCTGACGCTCTCCGCGCCCCGGGCGACGTTGCGCCGGGCGGCCGAGAGCAGGCCGGGGAGCATCGAAGGCCGCATCGCCTTCAAATCCTCGCTGATCGGATTGTCGAGGATCCAGGCAGAGCCTCCGAAAGGCGCCGCCTCGCTTTCGGCGACGAAGCTCCACGTCACCGCCTCGTTCAGCCCGCGCGCGGCGGCGGCGCGGCGGACCCGGCGCTCGACCAGCTGCTGCGGAGTCGCCGTCGGCCGGGCTACCCCGGGCGCCCGCGGCAGCGGAGTCGCCTCGACCTTGTCATAGCCCTCGATCCGGGCGACCTCCTCGACGATGTCGGCCGATCCGTCGATGTCGCGCCGCCAGCTCGGAACCGAGATCCGCCAGTTCGATGCTTCCCGGCGAAGGCCGGGATCCAGTCCTTCCGCCGGTGCCGCTGGGCCCCGGCCTTCGCCGGGGAGCTCGGCGACCTCGAAGCCAAGCCGCGCCAGGATGTCGCGCTGCCGAGCTTCGTCGACTTCGACTCCGCCCAGCTCCAGCGCCTGTGCCGGACGATAGTCGACGACCTTGTCGAGCCTGGGCGGCTCGCCGGCCCGGACGACCTCGGAAGCCTCGCCCCCGGCAAGCTCGATCGCCAGCCCGGTCGCCAGCGCCAGCCCCGTTTCGACGAAGGCCGGATCGACCCCGCGCTCGAATCGGGTTCGGGCGTCGGAGGCCAAAGCCAGTTGCTGCCCGGTCCGGGAGATTCGTGCGGGATCGAAATAGGCGCATTCGATCAATATGTCGGTCGTCTCCCCGGTCACGCCCGAATGCTCGCCGCCCATGATTCCGCCGATATCGTGCACCATGACGTCGTCGGCGATGACCGTCATCCCGCCGTCCAGCCGGTAGCTCTTGCCGTTGAGCGCGAGCATCTCCTCGCCGTCCGCCGCCCTCCGAGCGACCAGCGCGCCCTCCAGCTTCGCCAGATCGTAGACGTGGAGCGGCCGGCCGTAGCTCAGCATGATATAATTGGTCATGTCGACGAGGGCGCTGATCGGCCGCTGCCCGACCGACTTCAGCCGCTGCTGAAGCCAGGCCGGCGAAGGTCCGTTTCGAACGCCTCGCACGACCCGGCCGAAGAAGGCCGGACAGCCCTCCGG
>JASLBD010000246.1 GCA_030146745.1 Allosphingosinicella sp.
GTCCGTCTGCAGCGCTTCGGGCTACGGGTCGCCGACCGCGACGGTCTAGGTGGCGAGGTCGCCCCCGAAGGCGGCCTCGGCGATCGCCTGCGCCTCGCGGCTGAACCGCTCCTGCTTGGCGAGGAGGATGATCCGGTGTGACATGAAGCGACCCTTTAGGGTCCGTACTCGATACCGGCAACGGCCATGGCGGGGGCGCCGCCGAAACGAAACCGGCCCCGCCCGTCGCCGGGCGGGGCCGATCATCTTCTCCGCCGAAGCGAAAAGGCTTTAGCTCAGATGGCGCGAGAGATGCTTATTCATCTCGAACATCGAGCAGCGGTCGGTCCCGAAGACCTTCTTGAGCTTCTCGTCGGCGACGATCTCGCGCTTGTTCTCCGGATTCTGGAGATTGTTGGCGCGGATATAATCCCACATCTTGCTGACCACCTGGCTGCGCGGCAGCGGGTCCGGACCCGTGATCGCCGCCAACTCGGGTGACGGGGTCACCGGGCGCGACAGTCCGCCCCTCGCTGCGCCGCCTGATGAAGTGCCCTTTGCCATGGTATTCCCTCCTGTGAATGCTCCGCTGATAAGCAACAAACGCGCGGCGAGCGCAAGAGATTCCAAGGGGCGAATTCGCCGGATCGCCGCTGAGGGCCGTTCCATCGCGATTTTAATGTGGATCATTCTCCGATTCGGCCTCGTTCAAAGGGTGCGACCGGTAGCGGACCGCTGCGGGCCGACTCGGCACCCCCTAGCGCCGGCCGAACGGAACCACCTTGTTGCCGGCGTCATGGCCGATGTCGGCCCGGCCCAGATAGGGGATGCCGGAGCGGCCGCACCAGTAAAGGAACACCTCCTCCTCGCTCGCTCCGAAATCCGGATCGTTGTCCGGCACCTCGGTGCAGCGGCCCAGCCTGATCCCGGCCACCTCGCGGACCCGGGCATTGCCGGTGATGTGGAAGAGGGAGCGATCGGTCCGGTACATATGCTCGGAGACATCCTCGAGCATCAGCACATGCCCGGCCAGATCCGGCTCGAGGGGAGTCCCGAGCAATTGCGAGAAGACGGTGATGTTGAACGCCGCAGCCGGCCCCCCGCCCAGATTCGGCTCCAGGGCGGCCGGATCGTCCCGGACCAGCCACGACAGGGCCCGAGCCACCGCCGCCTCGCCGCCGTCGCGGCGCACGTCCCCCGGCATCGGGCCGTGCGCGACGCGCCCGAAGCCGGCACGGTAGAGCGCCGCAAGAACGTAGCCGGCGTCGCTATAGCCCAGATAGGCCTTGCCTCGGGCCGCGGGCCCGAGCCGCGCGACCACATCCTCGGCGATCCGGCACGACCCGTAGCCGCCGCGGGCGACCCAGAGGGCGTCGAACCCGGGATCGTTCGCGACCTCGACGAAAGCGTCGGCGCGTACCTTGTCCTCGCCCGCGAAATGGCGGTGGCTGAGGAAGCATTGCGGGTGGAAGACCAGCTCCGCCTCGGGGACCGCCCGGGCCGCGATCGCCGCCACTCGCTCCGCCGTCCCGGGCAGGATCGGTGTGCTCGGCGCCACGATTCCAATCCGCATTGCCGCTCCTCACCGGTCCGTACTCGAAGTTTGAAATGGCTCGCCGACCTCAATAGGGCGGCGCCATGTCAGAGACCAAATCCTATTTCTTCTGCGGAATCGGCGGCAGCGGCATGCTCCCCCTGGCCGCCATCGTTCGCGGCCAGGGCGCCGAAGTGTCCGGCTCCGACCGCGCGCTCGACCAAGGGCGAACCGGAGCCAAGTTCGACTATCTGCGCGGCCTCGGCATCGAACTCTACCCGCAGGACGGAAGCGGCCCTCGGGCCGGGCAGATCCTCGTCGCGTCGGCCGCGGTCGAGGAGAGCGTTCCCGACGTCCAGGCGGCCCGCCGCCTCGGCCTCGAGCGGATCACCCGCGCCGAATTGCTCTCCCACCTGTTCAACGCCGCCGAAACCGGAATCGCCGTCGGAGGCACCAGCGGCAAATCGACCGTCACCGGAATGATCGCCTGGATCCTGCATCAGGCCGGCCTCGAGCCGACGGTGATGAACGGCGCGGTGATGAAGAATTTCGCCACCTCCGACGCGCCCTTCGCAAGCGCCCTCGTAGGCGGCGATCGGGTCTTCGTCAGCGAGGTGGATGAAAGCGACGGCTCGATCGCGCTCTACCGGCCCAGGATCGCGATCCTCAATAATGTCAGCCTCGACCATAAGTCGATGGAGGAGCTTCGCGCTTTGTTCGGCGACTTTCTCGGCCGGGCCGAGACCGCCGTCGTCAATCTCGACGATCCCGAAACCCGGATGCTGGCCGAAGCGATCCCGCCCGGGCGGCGGCTTACCTTTTCGTTCGAGGACCGCTCCGCCGATCTCTACAGCCCGGCCATCGAGGAGGGCAGCGGCTTCACCCGTTTTGCGGTCATCCCCAAAGGCGACGACGCCAATGCGCGTCTCGCGACGGTTCGCCTGTGGGGCGCCCACAATGCCCGCAACGGCCTCGCCGCCCTCGCCGCTGCGACGGCCGCCGGTCTCAGCCTCGACACCGCTATCGCCGGGCTTGCCGGCTTCGAGGGCCTGCGCCGCCGGTTCGAGATCGTCGGCGAGGCGAACGGCGTGACCGTGATCGACGATTTCGGGCATAATCCGGACAAGATCGCCGCCACCCTTCACGCCGCCCTGAGCCATCTGCAGGGCCGGCTGCTCCTTTTCTTCCAGCCGCACGGCTACGGCCCGCTCAGGGCCATGCGCAAGGAGCTGGCCGCCGCCTTCGCCGATGGCATGGGCGGCGACGACGTGCTGATGCTTTGCGATCCGGTCTATTTCGGCGGGACCGTCGAGCGGACGGTCACCAGCGCCGACATCGTCGCCGACGTCCGCGCCGCCGGCCGCCTGGCGGAGCATGTCCCGGATCGCGCCGACGCCGGCCGCCGTCTCGCCGCCCTCGCCCGCCCCGGCGACCGGATCCTCGTCATGGGCGCCCGCGACGACACGCTCAGCCAATTCGCGGCGGAAGTGCTGAAGTCGCTGACCTGACGGGGAGCTCTTAGACCAGCGCCTCTGCGACGAATGCGACGAGGCTCGCGGTGAGCCCTGCCAGGAATATCCGATAGGCCCAGCCCAGCAGCCGGTACTTCTTCCGGGCCAGAACGATTCCGTTCTGGTAGATGTCGCGCGCCATCGTCCGGTACATTCTGTCGTCGCTTTGAAGCTCGACAAGCAGCCTTTCGATATAATCCTCCTCGTCGAGCCGGGCGAACGATCCGAAGAACAGGAGGTTGAGCGGAGCGCGCTTGCGGTAGTTCACGGCGGGCAGGACGGCGAGCACCGCCAGCACCGCCGACAGGAAGGCCGCTCCTCCCAGGATCAGAAGCGGCAAGGGAGCGCCCTTCCCGTCCGAATGGCCGACCGCCAGGGTGAAGATGACGAAGGAGGCCCCCATCAGGATGCTCGCCTTCTGGTCGGCCATTCGGGAAAGGTGCATCTGCGCCGA
>JASLBD010000456.1 GCA_030146745.1 Allosphingosinicella sp.
CGCCGATTACCGGATCGCGAAGCGGCTCAACTTCAAGGACGTGGGGCTGCCTCGGCCCTGATCCTCTAATTTCCTCCCCCGGATTTGCGGGGGAGGGGGACCGCGCGAAGCGCGGTGAAGGGGTTTTTCGAGCGCCGGAGAGCCCCTCCACCATGCTTCGAATGGTCCCCCTCCCCGAGAAATCTCGGGGAGGAATTGTTGTCAGTCCCGCCAGGCCCAGAACAGCGTCGCCGGCGGGACGTTGCGCCATTCGAAGCCGCGGTCGATGCGGTCGAAATAGGGCGCGATGAAGTCGCGGACCTTCGGCGAGAATTGATAAACGAGGAAGGCGCCGCCGGGCCGGAGGGCCTCGGCCGTCTCCTCGGCGATCTTCGGGCCGATGCCCGGGGGCAGGGTCGAGAAGGGCAGGCCGGAGAGGATGTAATCGGCATGCTCGAAGCCGAAATTGGCCATGATCTCGCGAACGTCGGCGGCCGAGCCGGTGACCGCGCGAAGCCGCGAATCGCGGATCTTCGAGGTCAGGTAGGTGGTGAAGTCGGCATTGGTGTCGATGGTCAGCAGGATGGCGTCGGGCGCCATCTTCTCCAGGATCTTTTCCGTGAAGGTGCCGACGCCCGGGCCGTATTCGACGAACAATTTGCAATTGTTCCAATCGACCGGCGCAAGCATCTTGTCGATCAGCATCTTGGAGGAGGGGATGACCGAGCCGACCATCACCGGATGCTTGACGAATCCCTTGAGGAACATGAGCCAGGGGCCGCCCTTGGCGCCGCGGCGCGCATAAGCGCGGGTTCGTTGAGCCTGTTCGCCGGGAAAGGTCATGAAGGGGGGGTTCCGTAATTAGGGCAGCAAGGTGCGTTGGCAAATCAACGCACCGATGGCAAGGGCGAGGCGGCCCGAGGCCTGATTTGAGGCGAATCCGGGACGAAGCGCCATATTTCCGGGATTTGACCCTCATGGTCCCTGCCGCCAGCCTCTCCCGGGAGCGATTCTCGTTGCTTTTCGCGGTGATGCTGGTCGCCGCGTCCGGCAATACCGCCATGCAGTCGCTGATGCCGGCGATCGGCCGCGAGCTCGAGGTGGCCGATTTGTGGGTGGCGGTCGCCTTCTCGCTTTCGGCGGTGATCTGGGTGCTGACGGCCCCTTACTGGGCGCGCCGGGCCGACCATCGCGGCCGCCGGGCGCTGATGCGGCTCGGCCTCTACGGCTTCGTCGCCTCCTCGCTGATCTGCGGCGGGATACTCGCCGCCGGCCTGCACGGCCTGATCCCGGCCACCATCGTCTTCGTCGTCTTCGTGTTCGGCCGGGCCGTCTACGGCGCCTGGGGCTCGGCCTCGCCGCCCGCCGTCCAGGCCTATATCGCCGCGCGCACCGAAGGCGACCAGCGCACCGCCTATCTCGCCGCCCTGGCTTCGTCCTTCGGCCTCGGGACGATCATCGGCCCGGCCATCGCGCCTTTGTTCATCTTCGAGCCGCTCGGCCTGTCGGGGCCGCTGATCGTCTTCGCCGCCATCGGGGTCGCCGTCCTGGTCTGGGTTGCCCTGCGCCTGCCCGACGACACGCCGAGCCGGACGGCGCGCGGCGAGGTTGTCGACTATCCCTCGATGGGCGGGATGCTCGTCGCCAGGGGCGAGGGCGGGGGGGAGGCGCCGGCCGACGCTCCCGAGCGCCTGCGCTGGCGCGATCCGCGCGTGCTGCCCTGGCACATCATCGGGGTCGCCGGCGGGCACGGCCATGCGGCCCTGCTCGGAATCATCGGCTTCCTCGTCATCGACCGGTCCGGGGTCGCGCCCGCGCAATCGCAGCCCTCGATCGCGATCGTGCTGATGGCCGGGGCGGGCGCGACCCTGCTCGCCCAATGGGGACTCATCCCCTTCCTCGCCCTGAGCCCGCGCCGGCTGGTGCTGTGGGGCCTGCTGGTCGCGGCCGCCGGCACGGCGGTGACGGGCTTCGCCGACACCATGTACGGGATGACGCTCGGCTTCGCCCTGGCCTCGATCGGCTTCGGCCTGTTCCGTCCCGGCTTCACCAGCGGAGCCTCGCTGGCGGTCCGCCCCGACGAGCAGAACGCCGTCGCCGGGATGGTCACCTCGGTCAACGGAGTCGCCTATATCGCGGCGCCGGCCGTCGGGGTGCTGCTCTATGGAGTGTGGATGCCGCTGCCCTTCCTCGTGACGGCGGCGGGGATGGTCGTGCTGGCTGTCTGGGTGTGGGCGAGGGTGAAGGGCTGAGGCCGGCGGCAGGGCCTGAAGTTCACGAAAAGCCCGGCGGAATTTCATTGTGACCTTCCGCGCGGGCGGCCGCCGTCGTGCCGTACCCGGACTCCGCAGCGCCTCCCGCTCCGCCGGAGTCGCGTCCTCGATCCTGACCGCGCTCCGCCCGCCCGCCTTGCGGACGAGCCGGTGCCAGATCAGCGCGGGGCTGGACGTCCCGCGCGGCCGGCCGGCGAGGATCGAGTCCCAGGCCGCGGCGAAGCTCTCGGCGCCCTTGCGGCGCCTGAGCCGGTAGGCGGTTTCGCGGCTCATCGCCGAGGCCCGCGCCGCGGCGCCGACGCAGTGGGTGTGAGCGAGGGCGGTGATGAACGTCCGCTGCCGCTCCTCCGTCCAGCCGTCGCGCCGCGCACGGACGGGCACCGGCGTGAACGTCGGTACGTGCGGGGTGGCCACCGCCGGAGACGAGGCTGCGTTCATCCCCGCAGTAGAACATAAAAGGTACAAAAACGCAATGCTCTGCTTGCGCAGGCCCACTTGCCGCCTACAGGCAAGTGGGCTCGGGCGGGCCGGGAGGCGAGACCCGGCGAGGTGAGAAGCCGGGGCCCATGAGATGCGCGGCAGGTCTATCCCGCTCGCCCCCACGCTGCCCCGCGGCTGAGGGAACACGCGGCAAATCGGTGTCAGACACCGATTTATGATGTAGGCTGAGCGGATCAAAAGGCTCGCGAGATTCGCGACCCCGCCGGCCAGGTCGGCCAACTTCCCGCTTCGCCGATGAGGACCAATCCTGTCATGCTGATTTCACGCATCCTGCGTCTCCCGTCGAACGACATGGCGATCGACCTCGGAACGGTGAACACCGTCGTCTACGTCCGCGGGAAGGGGATCGTGCTCAACGAGCCTTCCGTCGTCGCACTCGAGACGATCGACGGCGTCCGGCGCGTGAAGGCGGTGGGCCGCGACGCCAAGCTCATGATGGGGAAGACCCCCGACCAGATCCAGGCGGTCCGGCCGCTGCGCGACGGCGTGATCGCGGATATCGATGTCGCCGAGCTGATGATCAAGCATTTCATCGACAAGGCCCATGGCGGCCCCTCCCGCCTCGGCCGCCACCCGGAAATCGTCGTCTGCATTCCCTCCGGTTCGACCTCGGTGGAGCGGCGAGCGATCCGCGATGCGGCGACCAATGCCGGCGCATCGAAGGTCTGGCTGATCGAGGAGCCGATGGCGGCGGCGATCGGCGCCGGGCTTCCGGTGACGGAGCCGGTCGGAGCCATGGTGGTCGACATCGGCGGAGGGACCACGGAGGTCGCCATATTGTCGCTGCACGGCCTGGCCTACAGCACCTCCATCCGGGTCGGGGGGGACAAGATGGACGACGCGATCACGGCCGCGGTTCGCCGCAAGCATAACCTCATGATCGGCGAAGCGACGGCGGAGCGAATCAAGCTCGAGATCGGCAGCGCGCTTCCGCCTCGGGGCGAGGCCGCGACGATCCGCGTGCGGGGGCGCCACCTGACCGCCGGAATGCCCCAGGAAATCTTCATCAGCGAGGCCGAGATCGCCGAAGCCATCGCCGAGCCGGTCAGCCACATCGTCGGAGCGGTCCGGACCGCGCTCGAGAACACGGCGCCCGAACTGGCCGCCGACATCGTCGACCGCGGAATCGTCCTGACCGGCGGAGGGGCCCTGCTCCGCCGGATGGACGAGGCCTTGTCGCTCGCGACCGGCCTGCCGGTGGCGGTCGCCGAGGACCCTTTGATCTGCGTGGCGATGGGCGCCGGGCGGGCGCTCGAGGATCCGGATTATCGGGGCGTGCTGTCGGAGGCGTAGGCGGTGCCGACTGAGGGGGAGGGGCCGACCGCCCGCCGGGGCCATCGACGTCCGCGCTGGACTCGTAGGAGGAAGTCCCCGTCACCGTTTTCCCGCAAGCCCGTCGGCTGCCCTTGCGCTGTCAGACAGGCTGGCATATTTGTCATGCATAGGAGGATGGAGTGGCGAGGACGAAGCCAAAGGACGCTGGGCAAAAGATCCCCGTCCCTGCCGCGATGCCTTTCGGAGTGGGTTCGCGGGTCGCCGCGACGCTCAGTGCGGCGGCGGCGGCCGGACTTACGACGGGCCGCAAAGGCAAGCGCGTCTCGGGCCGCGCCCATGAGCGGCTCTTCGAGGCGGCAGCCGAACGCTCCGGCCTCGAGGGAAGCGAACTCATCGAATATGCGCTTGCGAAGGTCGCCCTGGAAGACGATTTCGCCGCGAAGTTGCTCGCCAGGGAAGGCAAGGTGGGTCGAGACCTAGACCTTGAGTTTTGATGTCGCCGCGGCACTCCGGCGGCTGAAGCCGCAAAAGCGGACTGAGTCTCTCGACCGCCGCCCCGATGCCGACCTGAGCTTCGTGGCCTCCAGCCTGTCGGCGGGAGCCGGGCTCCTCCTGGACACGTCGGTGTACATCGACGCGCTCCAGGACCGGCTTCCGGAGGATGTGAAGGCGCTCCTTTCCATCCGGCAGCTCAATCATTCTTCGATCGCGGTCGCCGAGCTCAGCCACGCCTTCGGCCGACTGGACCCTTCGCATTCGGACACCGCGGCGACCCTGGCGGAGATCCGGGGCGTCATCGAGGACATACCCGGTCATCGCCTCACCGGACCGAGCGTCCAGGCGGTCGTCGAAGCCGGGATCGTCACGGGCGCCGTCGCCAGGCTGCGAGGGCTGGCGAAGGCCGACCGGCAGCCGCTTTTCAACGACGCGTGCCTGTTCCTCCAGGCGCTCGAAAGCGGGCTGCACCTTTTGTCCCACAATATAAGGGACATGGGTCTGATCCAGCAGCTGGTGCCGGCGGGGCGGGTGCTGTTGTACCGGCGCGTGCTCTAGGCTGTATCGACATTCAGCGGATTTGAGATTTTTTCATCCCTCTCCCCGGCGGGGAGAGGGTAGGGAGAGGGGTCCGGCGTCTGCGATCGCCCTTCCACCGCCGAACCCCCTCACCCCGGCCCTCTCCCCCCTGGGGAGAGGGGGAGTTGAGGGACAGACCCGAACTACCCCTTCGGCCCCCTGGGCGTCAGCATCCCCGGCGAGATGAACCCGATGCCCCCCGCGCCCGAGCTCATCGCGTCGCGTTTCAGGCTGTCCTGGATCTTCTCGTAATCCCTTTC
>JASLBD010000472.1 GCA_030146745.1 Allosphingosinicella sp.
GAATCCGAATCGCGGCGAATGGCCAGGGTGAGCGGGATCCGGCCGAGGAAGGGGATGGACATCACCTTCGCCGCGGCCTCCGCTCCGCCGGCGCCGAACGGGTCCGAAACCTCGCCGCAATGGGGGCAGGAATAGCCCGACATGTTCTCGACGAGGCCGAGCAAGGGCACGTCCATCTTGCGGAAAAGGTCGATTGCGCGGGTGGCATCGATGAGGGCGAGGTCCTGGGGGGTGGAGACGATCACCGCTCCGGCCGGCTTCCATTTCTGGATGAGCGACATCTGGATGTCGCCGGTGCCCGGCGGAAGGTCGACGACCATCAGCTCGCACTCGTCCCAATCCCCCTCCATCAGCTGGCCGAGCGCGCTGGCGATCATCGGCCCGCGCCAGGCCAGTGCCGTGCCCGGCTCGACCAGCTGGCCGATCGAAAGCATCTTCACGCCCCAGGCGTCGACCGGGACGATCCTCTTCTCGTTGAGCTCGGGGCGGTCGGAGTTGCCCATGATCCGGGGCAGGGAGGGCCCGTAAATGTCGGCGTCGACCAGGCCGACCCGGCGGCCCGCCCGGCCCAGGGCGATGGCGAGGTTCGCCGCCACGGTCGACTTGCCGACCCCGCCCTTGCCGCTTCCGACGGCGATGATATTGCGCTCGACCTTGTCGGCGGTCATCGCGATCCGGACCTCGCGCACCCCCGCTACGCCCGCCAGGGCGGCGCGGATCTGCCGCTCGAGATCGGCGCGCGCTTCCGTGGCGAGCCCTCCGACGTCGAGCACCAGGCTTGCCACGCCGTCCCTGAGCCGCGGCGCCGCGATTCGGCCCCGGGCCCCCGTCATGGAGGAAAGGGCGGCGGATAGCGGGTCGGTCTCATCGCTCATCCGGCGCAGATAGGAGGTGCTGTTGGGCTTGCCACTGTTTTTCCGCCCGACCGCTACCTATAAAGGCTACATGGCAAGATTTTTCGGGTGGGGCGCGCGTCTCGGCGCCGTGTTGAATGAAAATCGCGGCGGGCCCTGGGGCCCCTCGGGCGACGGCGGCTCCGGCGACGGAGGCGGCGGCGGCGGCGGTCCACGCAATCCCTGGGGGCAGCCCCCGCGCAAGCGGCGCACCCCCGGCGTCGGCACCAATGTCGGCTCGCTCGACGAATTCCTCAGGCGAAGCCGCGAGAAGTTCGGCGGCCGCTTTCCCCATCAGGAAGGGCGTCCCTACTGGCTCTACGGCCTCGGCGTCTTCGTGCTTCTGTGGCTGATGTTCACCTGCTTCCACCTCGTCGGTCCGCAGGAAAGAGGCGTCGTCACCCTGTTCGGCAAATACAGCCGGACGGTGAATTCGGGCATCGCCATGACCCTGCCGCTGCCGATCGAGCGGCTGCAGAAGGTCGACGTGGGCCAGATCCGCACCCGCGACATCGGTTCGCCCGACGCCTCGCAGGAGAATCTGATCCTCACGGGCGACCAGAACATCATCGACGTCGCTTATTCGGTGCGCTGGACGATCCGCGATCCGCAGCAATATCTGTTCCAGATCAACGATCCGGAATCGACGATCGGCGAAGTGGCCGAAAGCGCGATGCGCGCCGTCCTCGCCACCGTCTCCCTCGACGACGCGATCGGCGCGGGCCGGAGCGACATCGAATCGCGCGTCTCCCTGGTCATGCAGCAGGTGCTCGACCGCTATGGCGCCGGAGTCAGGATCGAAGGCATCGCGATCAAGCAGTCGGATCCGCCCGCGACCGTCAACAACGCCTTCAAGGAAGTGTCGGCGGCGCAGCAGGAAGCGCAATCCTACATCAACCAGGCCCGGGCCTATGCCCAGCAGCAGACGGCTCGCGCCCAGGGCGACGCCGCGTCGTTCGACAAGGTCTATGCCGAGTACAAGCTGGCTCCCGAAGTGACCCGCCGGCGCATGTATTACGAGACGATGGAGCGGGTCCTCTCCAAGGTCGACAAGACCGTGATCGAGGCCGACGGAGTCACCCCCTATCTGCCGCTGCCCCAGGTCCAGCGCCAAGCCCAGGAAGGAGCCGCGCGATGATCCGGGCGCTTCGCAACCCCATCGCCATCGCCTTCATCGCGATCGTGCTGCTCGTACTCGCCGGCGCCACCTTCGCGATCGTGCCGGAGACGAAGCAGGCGGTGATCGTCCGCTTCGGCAAGCCCCAGGAGAGGCCGATAAATCCCTATCGAAAGGACGTGGATTTCGGGCGCACAGGCGCGGGTCTCATTGCTCGCTGGCCCTTCATCGACAACATCGTCTGGATCGACAAGCGCATCCTTTCGATCAAGATGGAGCGCCAGCAGGTGCTCTCCACCGATCAGCTGCGGCTTCAGGTGGACGCTTTCGCCCGCTACCGGATCGTCGATCCGCTGCAGATGTACGTCTCCGCCCGAACCGAGGAGCGGGTCAGCGACCAGCTCAAGCCGATCCTCGGCTCGGCGATCCGTAACGAGCTCGGCAAGCGGCAGTTCGCCGCGCTTCTGAGCCCGGAGCGGGGGCAGCTGATGGAGAATATCGAGCGCGCTCTCAATCGGGTCGCCCGCCAGTACGGCGCCGAGATCGTCGACGTGCGGATCAAGCGTGCCGACCTTCCCGAAGGGACTCCGCTCGATTCGGCCTATGAACGGATGCGCACCGCCCGCCAGCAGGAGGCCGGCGCGATCCGGGCCCAAGGCTACAAGCAGGCTCAGATCATCAAGGCCGAGGCCGACGCCGAGGCGGCGAGCACCTATGCCGAGGCCTATGGCAAGGATCCGGATTTCTACGCCTTCTACCGGGCCATGCAGAGCTACGAGACGACCTTCGCCCCCGGCGAGAATCAGGGCCGCTCGACCATCATCATGTCGCCCGACAACCAGTATCTGCAGGAGTTCAAGGGTAAGAACCGGTAGCGGGCGGCGAAAAGTGCGCACTCGCCGCACGTCGTTACGCGGTCGCTATTCAAATCAGGTTCAGCCGCACCAAATACGTTTGTAATCGATCAGGACAGCCCGGATCCGCCCGCCCGGGTCGAAGCAAGTGAGGAGAATGCAATCGTGCGTTACGTCTATGGCATCTCGGCCGCCATTCTTCTGGGCGGCGCCGCCGCCACGCTGACGGTGGGCCCCGTCGGTGCCCAGACCGCCCAGAACGATCCCGGCACCATCGCCTCGGCCGCTCCGCGCGCCGGCGCGCCGATGAGCTTCGCCGACCTCGCCGCGCGGCTTCAGCCGGCGGTGGTCAATATCTCGACCAAACAGTCGATCCAGGTCAACCGCGGCCGCCAGGTCCCCCCCGGGTTCGAGGATTTCTTCCGCCAGTTCGGAGTTCCAGTCCCCGACGGCGGCGACGCGCCGATCACCCAGCGCGGCGGCTCGCTCGGCTCCGGCTTCCTCATC
>JASLBD010000062.1 GCA_030146745.1 Allosphingosinicella sp.
GCAGGGCGTCGACTATTTCACCATCCATGCGGGGGTGCGGCTGCCCTACATCCCGCTGACCGCGAAACGGGTGACCGGGATCGATCCGCCGCGGCTGACGATGCCGGTGACGCGCTTCGCCGTCATCGGGATGTAGGGCAGGCGCACGCCGGCGTGGATGGTGAAATAGTCGACGCCCTGCTCGGCCTGCTCGATCAACGTGTCGCGGTAGATCTCCCAGGTCAGCTCCTCGGCGACCCCGCCGACCTTCTCCAGCGCCTGGTAGATGGGGACGGTGCCGATCGGGACGGGGGAGTTGCGGATGATCCATTCGCGGGTGTCGTGGATGTTTCGGCCGGTCGACAGGTCCATCACCGTGTCGGCGCCCCAGCGGATCGACCAGACCATCTTGTCGACCTCGGCCGCGACGTCGGACGCGACGGCGCTGTTGCCGATATTGGCGTTGATCTTGACCAGGAAGTTGCGGCCGATCGCCATCGGCTCGCTCTCGGGATGGTTGATGTTGGAGGGGATGATGGCGCGGCCCCTCGCCACTTCGGCGCGGACGAATTCGGGGGTGACGTAATCGGGGATCGAGGCTCCGAAATCCTGGCCGTCACGGGCCTGCGCCGCCGCCTGTTCGCGGCCCAGGTTCTCGCGCACGGCCACATATTCCATCTCCGGAGTGATGATCCCCTTCCGGGCGTAGTGCATCTGGCTGACGTTCGCCCCCGGCCGGGCGCGGAGCACCGCCCTTCGCACGTTCGGGAAGGCCTGGACCCCGCCGGAGCGGTCGGGGCCGAGCTGGCCGTTATCCTCGGGCCTGACCTCGCGCTGGAGCACCTCCTCGACGTCGCCGCGGCCCCGGATCCAGTCGCGGCGGAGCTCGGGCAGGCCGCTCATGATGTCGATGCGGGCATCGCCGTCGGTATAGGGTCCGGACGGGTCGTAGACTCGCAAGGGAGGCTCGCCGCAGCCGGGCTCGAGGTGGATTTCGCGCATCGCGACGCCGAGCGGACCGACATGGATCTTGCGGCTGCCGCGGATCGGGCCGGTGGTGACGTTCAGTTCGGTTCGGGCAGGTGCGTCGGCCATGTTTCGCTCTCCAGATGCGGACGGAGAGCGGATCGGCCCGCGCTCCCTCCCTACGCCGGTGTCAGCCGGATCAGGTTCGACGGGTCGCAGCGGTATCAGCTGCCTCTCAACCGCGTTCGCGCGGTCCCCCGGGGATGGGAAGGGCATAGGCGCTTCGCCGTTCCCGCGAAAGCGCGAATGACGCAGTGGACGTGAAAAGGGCGGCCCCGGAGGACCGCCCTTTCCGTTAGGCCTCGCGAATCAGTAGCGGCTCTTGCCGCTGTCCTCGAAGCTCTCGCCGCGCGAGCGCTCTTCCTGGCTGCCGCTCGGCGGAGTGCCGCCGAAGCCTCCGAAGGCGGAGCGGCCGGCGGTGTCGCGCACGCCCTGGTCGACGTCGACCTCGGTGTGGCGGACCTTGTCGGCCGGAATCCCGGCCACGTAGGAGCGCACCCGCGCTCCGCCGCGCTCGACCTCGCGCTTGCCGACCCGAAGCTCCTCATCGACGATCGGGATCCGCTCCTCGGCGACGGTGCGTTCGCTCTGCCCGAAGCCGGTGGCTCCGCCGCTCTCCTGATAGGGGCTCCAGCCTTCGCTGCGCCAGCTGGTCTCGCGCTCATCGAGGTCGACGCTGTCGCTTTCGTCGAGGATCCGGATCGCCTCGTCGGCGCGATCCTCGTCGACCCGGGCGCAGAGCAGGTAACCGCCGCGGCGCATCCCCTCCTCAAAGCTGTGGCTGTCCTCGGGCGGGAGGAAGGCGGACTTGATCGCCGACCACAGGCTCTCGCCTTCGCCGGACTCGCCGGATGCGCGCTGGTCGACGATTCGGACGTCGTCGGCATCGATCCGGGACTGGGTGAGCCGCTCGCGGGCGGCTTCGGCCTGGCTGCGGCTGTCGAACATGGCGGTTACGGTACGCGACATAGATTCACTCCTTACTCACTGGTTGGATTTCCCCGCTGCTTGCGTCCGCGCGCCGCCGCCCGGCGAAGGCGCACGCCTCCCCGAGGGCGGGACCCGCGAGATCCCGGCCTGCTGATTCCTCTTCGATTGTCCGAATGTTGCGGTCACCGGCTTAATGGCTCGGGAGCGGCCGCGTTCCAGCGCCGGCAGGCGTGTCAGGCGCATAAGCCACCGAAGCGAGGCGCCGGCGCGGCGAACTGAGTCTAAACCCAGGTTAGCGCGGCGGGCCGCCCGGATGAACCCGGGACGGGCTGCCGCGTTGCCCTTTCGTGCATCTCATCGAAATCCTGCTCCCCCTGTCGGACAATGAGGGAAAGCCGTTCGCGCCGGAACTCCGCTCGGCTGTGCGCGACGAGCTGGTCGAGCATTTCGGCGGAGTCACCGCCTTCACCCGAAGCCCCGCCGAGGGACTGTGGAAGGAGGGCGGCGGCGAACCGGACCGCGACGACATCGTCATCCTGGAAGTGATGGCGGACTGGCTCGACCGCGGCTGGTGGCGCGTCTACCGGTCCGAGCTCGAGCGCCGCTTCCGCCAGGACGAGATCGTCGTCAGGGCACGCGAGGTCGAATTGCTCTAGGGACGTCCGCTCCCTAATGGGTCGTCCAACAGCGGGGCATGAGGAAATCAAATGGGTTCGGCGCGACGCAAGGTGCTTCTGCTCGGCTCCTACGCCCCGTCGCTGATCAACTTCAGGGGCCCGCTGATCGCGGCGATGGTCGAGCGCGGGCATGAAGTTTTCGCCGCGGCGCCCGACATCGACCCCGGCGTCGCCGCCAGGCTGGTCGCGCTCGGCGCCACGCCGGTGCCGGTGGTGCTCGGGCGGACCAGCCTCAACCCGCTCGCCACCTGGCGGAGCGGCCGGCACTTGCGCGCGCTGGTGAAGGAGATCGCGCCCGACGTGATGATCGCCTACACGATCAAGCCGGTCGTGCTCGGCGCGCTCGCGGCGCGGGCGGCGCGGGTTCCCTGCTTCGCGGCGATGATCACGGGCCTCGGCTATGCCTTCCTCGGCGGCCTCGACCCGAGGCGGCTCGTCCTTCGGCTGGTGGCGATGCTGATGTACCGGAGGGCCCTGGCGGCGTCGCAGCTCGTCATCTTCCAGAACGAGGACGACCGCCGCGATTTCCGGCGCCTTCGTCTTCTCCCGGCCGCGAGGCCCACGCTCGTCGTCAACGGCTCCGGAGTCGACCTGAGGCGCTTCGAGCCGCGGCCGCTGCCGCCCGGGATCGATTTCCTGATGATCGCGCGCTACCTGCGCGACAAGGGCATCCGGGAGTTCGGCGCCGCCGCCGGGCGGCTGAAGGCCGAACATCCGCAGGTCGCGATCCGGCTCGCGGGCTGGCTCGACGAATCCCCGGATTCGATCTCCCGGGCGGAGCTGGACTCGATGGTCGCCGGCGGAGTCGAGGATCTCGGCCAGCTCGACGACGTCCGCCCGGCGATGGCGGAAGCGAGCGTCTACGTCCTGCCTTCCTACCGCGAAGGAACGCCGCGAACCGTGCTCGAGGCGATGGCGATGGGCCGGGCGGTGATCACCACCGACGCGCCGGGCTGCCGCAACACCGTCGTCGACGGCGAGAACGGCTTCCTGGTGCCGGTGGGCGATTCCGACTCGCTCTACCGGGCGATGCGGCGCTTCGTCGAGGAGCCGGCCCTGGCGCAAAGGATGGGCGAGGCGTCGCTCCGACTCGTCCGGGAGAAGTTCGACGTCGACAAGGTCAATGCCGCGATATTGGAGGCGACGGGCTTATAAACCCCTCTCCCTGCAGGGGAGAGGGAGGGGTCCGCCGCCGCAGGCGGTGGGAGGGTGAGGGGCCTGTTGCAAGTCCATGCCCTCACCCTGGCGAGCTTCGCTCGCCTGTCCCTCTCCCCTGCAGGGAGAGGGGTTTCAAACCAGAGGCAGCTCCAGCTCGAGCGGCCTCGCCGCCCGCCGCTCCGGCTCGCCGAGGCCCGACAGACCGAGGCCGAGGAGGCGGATGCTCTTCACCGGCGGGAAGAGGCTGCGCAGCAGCCGGGCGCCCATCTCGAGGAACTCGGCCTCGCCGCTTATCGGGCGATCGAGCGAGCGGGCCCGGGTGACGATCTGGAAGTCCCCATATTTGACCTTGAGGTTGACCGTTCGCCCAGACAGCCCCTTCGACCGGATACGCTGCCAGACGTGGCGGCCGATCCGCTCGAGCTCGGCGAGCAGGGCCTCCTCGTCCGACAGATCGGTGAGGAACGTGTCCTCGGCGCTCACCGACTTGTAGGGCCGGTCCGCCTTGACCTGGCGGTGGCAGATGCCGCGGGCGAGGTCGTGATAATATTGCGCGCTGGAGCCGAAATGGGCGGCGAGGAAGTCGAGGCTCCTCGCCTTCAGGTCCGCGCCGGTCTCGATCCCGAGCCGGGCCATCTTCTCGGCGGTCTTGGGCCCGACGCCGTGGAAGCGCTTGACCGGCAGGCCCTCGACGAAGGCCGGGCCGCGGGCGGGGGTGACGACGCAAAGGCCGTCCGGCTTGTTCTGGTCGGAGGCGAGCTTGGCGAGGAACT
>JASLBD010000077.1 GCA_030146745.1 Allosphingosinicella sp.
TGCAGCTTGTCCTGGCCCAGGTCGCGGGCGACGGTCCGGAGCATCCTCAAAGTGCCCGCCGTGATCGCCGGGCCGGTGCAGGCGAGGTTCGCCTGCAGGATGGCCCGCACCTGCGCCTCCTTGCCCGGATTGAGAGCGGCCAGCGCCTTCAGCTCGCCCGCATCGATCTCGGTCTCTACGGCGTCGATCTCCGCCCGGTCGGGAATCACCGCGAGAAAGCGGTCGATCAGCGCCTCGCTCGGAGCGGCGGGCGCGGCCTGTGCCGAAGCGGGCTGCGCCTGCAGGGCGACCAGGACAGCGGCGGCGGCGATGGCAAACAGCTTCATGACGTCAGCATCCTCAGGCTGGAGCGGCTCCCCCCGGGAGGACGCGTGGAGCGGCGATCATGTTGGAACCGCTGGAGATTGTCCAGCGGTTCCGGAAAGCAGGATCGGTTCGCACAAA
Source organism: Allosphingosinicella sp. (assembly GCA_030146745.1). The sequence goes on from JASLBD010000077.1 coordinate 445, forward strand.
GATCACAAAGCTCGCAAAGGGTCCGAGCGAGATCCGTGCGGAGCGCCTGTCCTCGCTGTCCGAAAGACATGTCATTGCGGCTTCGCGCCGCGGCCCTTGGTGATCTTCGTGATCTTTGTGCGAACCCAATCCGGCGCAAGCCGCGGCACGGCGCCCGGGCGGCTCTACCCGACGAACGGGTAAGGCGAGATCGTCTTCTGGGTTTCGTTGAGGTCCAGCCTGTGTCCCGCCGGAGCGGCGGCGCGCTGGGGGCAGCGCAGGCGCGGGCAGATCGAGCAGGCGGGTCCGATCGGGGTGACGTAGGGCTTCGCCAGATCCCCGCCGTCGGCATAGAGGATGCGGGGCGCATATTTGACGTCGCAGCCGAGGCCGACGGCGAGCTGCGAGCTTTCGCGCGGGTCGAGCCGGACGGAGCGGTCGACGGTCCGGGCGATGGTGAAGAAGCGGGCCCCGTCCGGGGTCTCGACGATCTGGGTGGCGACCCGTCCCGGGGTCTGGAAGGCGGCGTGGAGGTTCCAGCGCGGGCAGGTGCCGCCGAAGCGGGAGAAAGGAAAGCTTTCGCCGGCGAAGCGCTTGGAGACGTTGCCGGCCGCGTCGACCCTCAGCATGAAGAAGGGCACGCCGCGGGCGCCGGTCCGCGACAGGGTGGTCAGACGGTGCGAGACCTGCTCGACGCTGGCCCCGAAATCGGCGCAGAGCCGGTCGACGTCGTAGCGATGCTTCTCCGCCGCGGCGATGAAGGCCGCATAAGGCATCATGATCGCGCCCGCCGCGTAATTGGCGAGGCTCATCCGGAGCAGCCGCCGGGTCGGAACGTCCGGGGCGCCGGCGGTGTCGACCATCCGGTCCAGCATCGGCCCGAACTCGACGAGGGCGAGCTGGTAGGCGGCGCCGAAGGTGCGGCTCTCGGGCCTCAGCATCGCCGAGAGCATCAGCCGCTTGCGGTGGAAGTCGTAGGCTTGGCTGGCCGGCTCGACGATTTCGGGCGGAACCACCCTCGTGTCGATCCCGAAACCCTCCTTGAGCCGCCGCCGGAGCGCCTCGATGATCCCGGTCGGCTCGCCCAGCGCCCCGGCCAGGGTCTCCGCCGCCTCCTCGATATAATGGAAGTGGTTGCGCTGGGCCTGGATATAGTCGCGCACCCACGCTTCGGGCGTGACCAGCGAGGTCTCGTCGGGCACGGCCCCGGCCGGATGCTGGCGCCGCTCGACCAGGGCCGCGTAGAGCCGCGAGATGGCGTCGGCGACCGAAGGGGCGTTGTCCGCCACCTCGAGCAGCTCGTAGCGCGGGATGCCGATGTCGGCGAACATCGGATCGGCGAAGATCTCGCCGAGCTGGTCGACCCCGGTCCCGTCGGGCCCTTCGGCGGCGAAGGCGCGCAGGTCCACGTCATAGACTTCGGCCAGCCGGAGCAGCACTTGGGCGGTGACCGGCCGCTGGTTGCGCTCGAGATGGTTGAGATAAGAGGGCGAGACCCCGATCTCGCCGGCCATGGCGCTCTGGTTCAGCCCCAGCTCGCGCCGAAGCCGCCTGAGCCGGCCGCCGAGATACAGCTTTCGTTCGGGCGCGGGCACGCCGGAAAATTGTCATAAATTTACAAGAGTCGCAAGTCACGTCGTTACATCGCGACCCTTTTCAGCGCGCCCCGCGGCCGGGGTTGCGCTTTCATGCCGTAGCGATTCCTCCACATCCGAGGCGAAAATGAACGATTTCTCCACCCTCGTCCCCTCTCCGGCCCAACGCTTCGACGGCATTCACCGGCCTTATTCGCCGGATGAGGTCCGAAGGCTCCGCGGCTCGGTCCCGGTCGAGCACAGCCTCGCCCGCCGCGGCGCGAACCGCCTCTGGGAGCTTCTGCAGACCGAGGATTATGTCAACGCCTTGGGCGCCGTCACCGGTAACCAGGCGATGCAGATGGTCCGGGCCGGCCTGAAGGCCATCTACCTCTCCGGCTGGCAGGTCGCGGCCGACTCCAACACCGCCGGCGCCATGTATCCCGACCAATCCCTCTATCCTGCCAATGCCGGCCCCGAACTCTGTCGCCGGATCAACCGGACCCTCCAGCGCGCCGACCAGATCGAGCATGCCGAGGGCGGCGCCGCCCGCGACTGGTTCGTGCCCATCGTCGCCGACGCCGAGGCCGGCTTCGGCGGGCCCTTGAACTGCTTCGAGATCATGAAGGCCTATATCGAGGCCGGCGCCGCCGCGGTCCATTTCGAGGACCAGCTCGCCTCGGAGAAGAAATGCGGCCACCTCGGCGGCAAGGTGCTGATTCCGACCCAGGCCCATATCCGCAACCTGACCTCCGCCCGGCTGGCCGCCGACGTCTGCGGGGTCCCCACCCTGGTCGTCGCCCGAACCGACGCCGAAAGCGCGAAGCTGATCACCTCCGACGCCGACGAGCGCGACCGCGGGTGGCTGACCGGAGAGCGCACCCCCGAAGGCTTCTTCCGCCTTCGCGAAGGGACCGGGGTCGACCATTGCATCAAGCGCGGCCTCGCCTTCGCCCCTTATGCCGACCTGCTCTGGTGGGAGACCAGCAACCCCAATCTCGACGACGCTCGGCGCTTCGCCGAGGCGATCCAGGCCGAATATCCCGGCAAGATGATGGCCTATAATTGCTCGCCCAGCTTCAACTGGGAGGCGAAGCTCGACAAGGAGACGATCGCGAAGTTCCAGCAGGAGCTGGGCGCGATGGGCTACAAGTTCCAGTTCGTCACCCTGGCCGGCTTCCACAGCCTCAACCACTCGATGTTCGAGCTGGCCAGCGGCTATCGCGACCGCGGCATGGCGGCCTATTCGGAGCTCCAGCAGGCCGAGTTCGCGTCCGAAGCCGCCGGCTACACCGCCACCCGCCACCAGCGCGAGGTCGGCACCGGCTATTTCGACCTGATCGCCCAGACCGTCTCGGGCGGCGACGCCTCGACCACCGCTCTGGCCGGATCGACCGAGGCAGACCAGTTCATCACCGCCGTCGCGGCGGAATAAGGAGACCCGATATGACCAAAAGATT
>JASLBD010000127.1 GCA_030146745.1 Allosphingosinicella sp.
CGCCACCGGCTCCGAAACCGGATTGCATCCCTCCGCTCGCAATGACGATATGCGCTCATGGACAGCTTCGACCTGCTGATCGTAGGCGGCGGAATCAACGGCGCGGCGATCGCCCGCGACGCCGCGATCCGCGGTGCGGGCGTTCTCCTGGTCGAGAGGGACGATCTCGCCGCCCATACCAGCTCGGCATCCTCGAAGCTGGTCCACGGCGGCCTGCGCTACCTCGAGCAATATGAGTTCCGCCTGGTGCGCGAGGCTCTGGCCGAGCGCGAGATATTGCTCCGCACCGCGCCGCACATCGTCCGCCCCCTGCGCTTCGTCCTGCCCCATTGCCCGGCCTTGAGGCCGCGCTGGATGATCCGCGCCGGCCTGCTCCTCTACGACCTCTTCTCGATCCGCGGCAGCCTGCCCCGCTCCCGCCGTCTCGGCCGGAGCGACTCGGCCCTGCACGCCCCTTTGAAGGAGCGCCGGCATGTGCTCAGCTATTGGGACGCCTGGGTCGACGACAGCCGGCTCACGATCCTGAACGCCGTCGCCGCCGCCGAGCAGGGCGCCGAGATCGCGACCCGCACCGAGCTCCTCTCCGCCCGCCGCGAAGGCGAGGCCTGGCGCGCCGAGCTTTCCGGCGGGCGCGAAGTCGCGGCCAAGGCGATCGTCAACGCCGCCGGACCCTGGGTCGCCGAGGTCCTCGCAAACCGCCTCGCCGAGACCGGCGCCAGCCGGGTCCGGCTGGTCAAGGGCAGCCATATCGTCGTTCCGGCCCTGTGGGAGGGCGACCAGGCCTATATCCTCCAGCAGGCGGACGGCCGAATCGTCTTCGCACTTCCCTTCAAGGGCGGCTTCACGCTCATCGGAACCACCGACATTCCGGTCGAGCGGCCCGGCGACGCGGCGATCTCGCCCGAGGAGACGCGCTATCTGTGCGAGGCGGCCGACCGCTATTTCACCCGCCAGGTCGTTCCCGCCGACGTGGTCTGGAGCTATTCCGGGGTCCGCGCCCTTTATGACGACGGCGCCGCCGACGCCAAGTCCGTTACCCGCGACTATCGGCTCGAGCTCGACCCGGATCCCGGGCCGAAACTGCTCTCCGTCTTCGGCGGCAAGATCACCACCGCCCGGGCGCTGGCGCAGGAGGCGCTCGACCGGCTCGGGATCGAGGGCCGGCGCTCCACCTCCCACGCCTTCCTGCCCGGCGGCGACGTCTATCCCGACTTCCTGGAGTGGCTCGAAGGCCTCGCGGCCTGGATGCCCCGGCCCCTCCTTGCCCGCCTCTCAGGCGCCTACGGGACCAAGCTCAGGGACATGATCGGCGACGCGGGCAGCCTCGCCGGCCTCGGCCGCCATTTCGGCGCCGGCCTGTACGAGCGGGAGCTGCGCTGGCTCAGGGGCAAGGAGTTCGCCCGCACGGCCGAGGACGTGCTGTGGCGCAGGACGAAGTTGGGGCTGGAGATGGGCGCCGAGGAGGCAGCGGCGGTGGAGGGTTGGTTCGCGTCCTTCCGTCGCCCCAGCGAAGGCTGGGGCCCCGGCGGGTGAAGACCGCCGGCGCCTTTCACCCCTTGGGATCCCAGCCTTCGCTGGGACGACGCGTTAAGGCCCCTCGTGCAGGGGATCCGTGCCGTGCTCCGGCACCTCGTCCAGCTCTTCTCGATTCCTCTCCGCCTCTTCCTCGATCGCCTCGTCGTCCGAGGGAAGGTCCTGCTTCTCGCCGCCCATATATCCTCTCCTTCGCCCCCATGAACGCCCAAGAGGGGAACCCGCTCCGCGCCCGCGCTTTGGAAGCCTCATGGCACCTTCGGCACAGCAAGCCTCCGCTTCGGCCGGCGAGGGCGACAGCACGATCGGTTGGAAGGTCGACCGCGAGCAGCGCAAGGAGCTGCTCCAGCAATTCCCGCCCCGCTACGCCAATGTCGACGCCGACCACGTCACTCTGCAGACCAAGGCGGCGGACGATGCCTCGCTCCCCGACGAGACGCTCGGCGAGATCGTCGGCCGGGCCGACGACGGCGAGGGCGTCGAGGCGATGGTCGTCGCCATCGGCGGAACCACCGAGCGGCCCGACGGAAGCGTCTATCACATCACCTGGTCGCTCGAGCCCGGGCGCGAGGCGCAGGAATCGAACGACGTCCTCGCGGCGCGCCGATGGACCGCCTTCGACCTGCCGATGCCGGTAAAGCTCAAGCCGTCGCGCTGGCCGTAGGCGATGGAGCGCCAGCTCTACCTCGATTGCGACGGGGTGCTCGCCGACTTCGACCAGGGCGCGGCGGCGGTGCTCGGAATGCACCCCAAGGCGTTCGAGAAGCGCCACGGCCCGGGCCGCTTCTGGGCGAAGCTGGCCAGGGCGCCCGATTTCTATTTCGGCCTCCCCTTGCTCGACGGCGCCACCGACCTGTTCGAGGCGGTCGAGCATCTCGATCCGATCATCCTCACCGGCCTTCCGCAGGGCAATTGGGCGGCGGACCAGAAGGTGCGCTGGGCGGCGAAACATTTCCCCGGCACCCGGATCATCACCACCCTGGCCCGCGACAAGCGCAAGCACGCCAAGGCGGGCGACGTCCTCGTCGACGACCAGATCAGGCACGCGCATCTGTGGGAGGAGATGGGCGGCGTGTTCATCCACCACCGCGGCGTCGAGGAGACTCTGGAGAGGCTGGGGCAGTATTTCGAGCTAAAACGTCATTCCGGCGAAAGCCGGGATCCATGAACACGGCGGTGTGAGATTACCAGCGGCGGTGTTCATGGATCCGGGTCAAGCCCGGGATGACGGTAGAGCGGATGAATCCCCCGCCGCTCCCCGAACAGGAGAGGATTTACCCCGCCTCCCCTCCCCTTATACTCCCTCCCGAATCCGGGAGCCCGCCGTGAAACCTGCCGCTTATCCCCTCCTCGCCGCCGCTTCGCTGCTTCTGGCCGCCGCCCGGCCGCCCGAGCAGAAGCCCATTTCCTACCGGGTCACCCCGATCCTCCAGAAGGACGGCAGCCGAGCCCTCGCCGTCCGCATGCGCCTCAGGGGCGATCGGGACGGCGAGACCGAGCTGTTCCTGCCCAGCGTATGGGCCGGGTCGAGCGAGCTTTGGCGCCACCTCAAGGATCTGCGGATTGGCGGCGCCCGAAGCTTAGCGGGCACCTACGACAGGCCCGTCGTCCGCCACCGTCCCGGCGCCCGGCTCAAGCTCCGCTACCGGGTCGTCTCGGCTTATGCCGAGGATCCGGGCTTCAATTACGAGAAGGCTCGGCCGATGGTCCGGCCCGAATGGTTCTTCGTCCACGGCGAATCGATGTTCGCCGCCCCCGGCGGCGGCCAGGAGCGGCCGGCGAAGTTCAGATGGGGCAAGCTTCCCAAAGGCTGGACGGTCGCCTCCGACCTCGACCATCTGAAGGGCAGGCCGACCAGCCTCGCAAACCTCATCAACAGCGTCGCCATCGGCGGCGAGAAACTGCGCCTCGTCCAGCGCGACCTGCGGGGCGCGCCGCTTCGGGTCGCGTTGCTCGGCGACTGGCGATTCACCGCCGACCAGCTCGCCGACACGGTCACGCCGATCGTCGCCGCCGAGGACAGCTTCTGGGGCGATCGCAGCTCTCCCTATCTCGTCGCGATGGCGCCGCTCGGCGCGCTTCCGGCCGGTCTTTCCTACCACGGCACCGGACGCACCGACGCCTTCTCGATCGCCTCGACCGGAGCGTTCGAGCTCCGCCAGGCGGTCCGCTTCCTAGCCCACGAGAACATGCACAGCTGGGTGCCGATCGCGCTCGGCGGAATGCCGGAGGAGGACGAGGCCCGGGATTATTGGTTCAGCGAGGGCTTCAACGACTATCTCGCCGCCAAGGTGCTGTTGCGCTCCGGAATCTGGAGCCTGGCGGATTGGGCGGCGGACAAGAACGACACATTGCTCCGCTACGGCCAGTCGCCGGCGAAGACCGCCGACGCCGCCGAGATCGCCCGGCGCTTCTGGAACGATTCCGCGATCCAGCAGGTGAGCTACGACCGCGGCCACCTCCTCGCCGCCAAGCTCGATTCGGAGATCGCCGCCCGCTCCGCCGGCAAGCAAAGCCTCGAGAGCGTGCTCCGAACCCAGCGCCGGGCCGCCGAGGGCAGTTCGGAGCTGGCCGTCGCCCTGTTCCGCAAGACCCTTCGCGACGAGACCGGAATCGACATCGACCCGGACCTCGATCGCTACGCCCGGCGCGGCGAGGTCCTGCTTCTCCCCGCCGACCTGCTCGGCGATTGCGCTAGGATCGTGACCGAGCGCCGCAAGGCCTTCACCCGCGGCTACGACGCCGAGGCGACCCGCCGCGGCGCGGGCGTGTTCGCCGGGGTCGACAAGGACGGACCCGCTTATGCGGCCGGCCTTCGCGACGGAATGCAGCTCGTCCGCCGCGAGTCCGGCAAGATCGGCGACGCCTCGGTCGAGCTCGCCTATCGGGTCACCGACCACGGGGTCGAGCGGGTGATAAGCTACATGCCGGAAGGCAAGGCGGAGTTCGAGGTGCAGCG
>JASLBD010000279.1 GCA_030146745.1 Allosphingosinicella sp.
GGCGGCGATCTTCGCCGCCGCCTCTTCGATGTCGGTGACTGCGAAGGCGAAATTCCAGCCGGCGGGCCGCCCGGGCGGGTTGGTCATGATCGCTCCGATCATCCCGCCTGCGTGGTGGATGAACTGGTAGCCGCCCATCTCGCCCATCGGCATGACGTCGCCTTTCTCCCAGCCGAACCGGCCGGTGTAGAAGGCGAGGGCGCCGTCCTGGTCGGGGGTCGAAAGCTCGTTCCAGTGGCAATGGCCGGGCTTCGTCGGGTCGAAGGCGGTGCTCGACTCGTCGCTCTGGCCGCGCATGACGTAGAAGGGCACGCCTTGGGGATCGGCGACCAGGGCCATCCGGCCGACGCCTTCCATGTCCATCGCGGGCATGTGGACCTTGCCGCCCTGCGCGGCGATGCCGGCGACGGCGGCATCGACGTCGTCGACTCCGATATAGCCGAGCCAGCCGGGCCGCATGCCCATCTCCGCCGCGCCGTCGGGCAGCTTCATATGGCCGGCGACCGGGGTGCCGGCGGCGGAGAAGATCCGATAGTCGACCCCGGGCTGGCCGGCGCCCGCGGCGGTCCAGCCGATCGCCTCGCCGTAGAAGGCGGCGGCGGCATCGGGATCGGCCGTCAGAAGCTCGTACCAGATGAAGCTTCCGTGGCGGTTGCGGGTGTCAGGCATGATGGGCTCCTTATTTGCGGGCTCCGTGCGACGGCAGCCCCTATAATCCAGGTTAAGCGCGGCGGCGATTCCGCCCGCCGCAAGCGGGCCACGGTTCAGGCGTCGGCGGTCTAGGCGGGCGGCGTCCCTGGCTGGCTCGCCGCCTCGAGGTCCATCCAGGCCGGCTCCCAGGTGTGGCCGTCCGGATCCTCGAAGGCGCGGCCGTACATCCAGCCATGATCCTCCTTCTCGCGCGCCTCGCGGCCGCCGGCGGCAAGCGCCTTTTCGGTAATCTCGTCGACTCCCTCGCGGCTGTCGCAGGAAAGGGCGAGCAGCACCTGCACCGACTCATGGGCGTCCGCGATGCGCTTGGACGTGAACTGCCGGAACTTGCCGTGGGTGAGCAGCATCACGTTGATGGCGTCGGAGAAGACCATCATCGTCGCGGTCTCGTCGGTGAACTGGAGGTTCTGCTCGGCGCCGATCGCTTTGTAGAAGGCGATCGAGCGGTCCAGGTCGGCAACGGGCAGGTTCACGAAGATCATCCGGGGCATCTTTTCTCTCCTGGGGCGAATCGCTGTTTGACGCTGATGCCCCCCTGAGTTATAAAAAGCAACTATGAAGTTAAAAAAAGTAACCGACTCGGGCCAGGCCAATGCGAAACGGCGCTACGACGACGCCTGCGGCACCGCCCATGCGCTCGACCTGATCGGCGAACGCTGGGCGTTGCTGGTGATGCGCGAGCTGATGCTGGGCCCGAAGCGATTCGGCGACCTGCGCAACGATCTGCAGGGCATCAGCGCCAACGTGCTGACCCAGCGCCTGGAAGGGCTGGAGGCCGCCGGGCTCCTCGTCAGGCGCAAGCTGCCGCCGCCCGCCTCGGCGCAGGTCTACGAACTGACGCCCTGGGGCTATGAGGCGGAGCCGATCGTCCAGTCGCTGGGCAAATGGGCGGCGCGCTCGCCCGCCCACGACCCGACCCTGCCGATCAGCGCGACCTCGATCATGCTGTCTTTCCGGACGATGTTCGATGCCGGGAGGGCGGGAGATTTCGAGGCTCGGATAGGGTTCCGCCTCGGCGCCGAGACCTTCGTCGCGACGGTGCAGGATGGCCGGTTCGAGAGCGCGAGGGGCGAAACGGAAGGGGCGGACGTGGTCTTCACCGGCACCGCTCAAGGGCTGGCGGCCTTCGTTTATGGGGGACAGCCTGCCGAGGCGCTGGAGGCGGCGGGGATGCTGAAGGTGGAGGGGGACCGGGCGGCCGCGGCAAGGTTCGCGACGCTCTTCCCGCTGCCGCCCAAGGTGGGGGCTGGTCCTCAGACGCCGTAGCCCTCCTTACCTGATCATGGCGGACAGCCTCGCCCTCGCCGGACCAAGGCTGGCTTGCCAGCCGTAGCCCGTCAGGGCGAAGGCTGGTGGAGCTGAGGGGAATCGAACCCCTGACCTCTGCAGTGCGATTGCAGCGCTCTCCCATCTGAGCTACAGCCCCGCGCCTTTTCGGCGGCCAGGTTTCCCCGCCTGGCGGCGGGGCTGGGAAGGCGCCCAGATAGCGATGCCGCCGAACTTTCGCAATGCGGCAATTGCTCGGCGCCCGGCAGCCCGATTCCGTTCGACGGGGCCGCCTCTCGGGTCGCCTCTTAACATGGAACAGCCCCGGGCGGCTTCCGTTGTCCTGATATCCCCGCGACGCGCGGACGGCCCGCGCCGTCATGCCCGCGGGCCCCGAGACACAAAGGAGAGTATCATGGGATACGGCAGCGACGACCGACCTGACAATCGATGGCGCGACCGCGACCGCGACCGCGGCAGCTGGCGCGGCGAAGGGCGCGGCGGATATGGGCGCGGCGACGACGACCGCGGCTTCTTCGACCGCGCGGGCGACGAGGTCCTCTCCTGGTTCG
>JASLBD010000487.1 GCA_030146745.1 Allosphingosinicella sp.
TCACCAACATCGAGAACCTCACCCTGACCTCGGCGACGGACGAGCGCTACGCGAGGGGCGGGGGGACCGAGTTCGACTACAGCCTCACTCTCTCGGACGCGATCGTCGGTGCGGGTCAGGTTCTGACGGTGTCGGGGGCACTGCTGATGGCCACGGAGACGATGGTGCTCGACGGCAGCCAGGAGTCGGACGGCATGCTTCGGCTGTTCGGCGGCAGGGCCTCGGACACTCTGAAGGGCGGTGGCCAGGACGACCTCATCCACGGCAATCTCGGCGCCGACACGCTCGCCGGCAACGGCGGCGCGGATGCCTTCCGCTACCAGAAGATCGCGGAGTCGAACTCGGAATCGATGGACCAGATCCTAGACTTCACGCCCGGCACCGACAAGATCGAGCTCGACCGGATCGACGCCAACTCGCTCGTCGCCGGCAACCAGGCCTTCACCTGGATCGGCTCGAGCGCGTTCAGCGGAACGGCGGGCGAACTTCGCGCCGAGAATCTCAACAACATGGGCTGGTTCCTCGAAGGGGACACCGACGGCAACGGCATCGCCGACTTCGTCGTCATGCTCACCCTGCAGGGACCGACGCCGCTGAGCTCGGGCGACTTCGTCCTCTAGGGTTGATGCTGAGGGCATCGAAGCGGTCCTGTTCCCCGGCGAAGGCCGGGGTCCAGCGCCGCCGCCGGAAGGCTTGGGCTCCGGGCCTCGCCGGGAAGCATTCTACTCAGCGCGCCGGGAACCAGCTCTTGGACATCGCGCCCTCCTCGGCCTCGCTCTGACCGGCCAGGCGGGCGACGATCTGGGCGAAGCTGCCCTCGACCGCGACCCGGTGCTCACCGAAGTAGATGTCGGTGAACGGCCCGGACGCGGCTCGAACGTGAGTCACTTTGTCAGGGTTGATCGCGACATGGCCAGGCTCGCCACCCTTCTTCATCACGATCAGCTTCACGGTCGGCCATGCTCCCTCTGTTCCGAAAACCGGCTTAGCGCCCTGAGGTTAACTACGGGTTTGTACGAGCTTGAACGGCCGCCCTGCCCCGGCGAACATTTCGGCGAGGGAATTGCCCCGAGGCGGCTGCGTCGGGGGGGGGTAAGAGGGGCCGGCGTTCATGACGATGTATGTCTACAGCACTGCCGGGGAGCCGCGCGGCTTCCTGTTCGAAACCACGATCTTCGGTCTCGACGGAACGCCCCTGGGGCGGGTTCTGGGATCACGGGTCCACCGCTTCGACGGCGCCTATGCCGGCGAATGGTTCCACCAGATGGTGGTCGACCGCCCGACGGCGCGTCCGCGCTCGATCCCGCCGGTGGCAGTGCCGGCACCGCGCCCTCCGGCAACCGTTTCGTGGGGACGCCGGCCGGTGGCGGAATATCATGCCTATGCAGACGCCTTCGACCGGCTCGCCGAGCCCGCCGATCCCTATCAGATGGCCGCGGAGTGATCGCTGTCCCGTCATCCCGGACTTGATCCGGGATCAATGAACACAGCCGCCGGGGATTGTGCCCCGCGTTTCTTGCTCGTGGATTCCGGCTTCCGCCGGAGAGACGAGGGCGACGGCGAGGGGGGTGACGGCACCCGCCGCGACCTGCCATGCTGAGCGGCATGAGCCCGGTCCGCCTCCTCCATGCCCATTCCACCTTCGGCCATGGCGGCAAGGAGGCGCGGGCGGTGCAGCTGATGAACGCCTTCGGCGCCGTTGCCGAGCATGAAGTGATCTCGGCCTCGCCGGGGGAGCTGGGCGCCGCGAAGGCGCTCGACCCGGTGTTGAAGGTCCAGTTCCCCTCCGACGCGCCCTCGCTGACCGGAATGCCCGGATTGCCGCGGCTCTTCCGATTGTCGCGCTACATGCGCCGCTTCGACCTCGTCCTCACCTACAATTGGGGCGCCTTCGACGCGGTAATGGCTCGGCATCTGTTCGGCGGCCCGCCACTCATCCACCACGAGGACGGCTTCAACCAAGACGAAGCGGGCGAGCTCAAGACGAGGCGCAACCTCTATCGCCGGCTCGGGCTCGCCGCAGCGCACCGGCTCGTCGTGCCGTCCGCGCGGCTGGAGGCGATCGCCCGCAAGGCCTGGGCGCAACCGCCCGCCAGGGTGGTCCGGATCGCCAACGGAATCGACGTTCGCCGCTATGCCGGGCCTCCCGCGCAGGAGATACCGGGGCTGGACAAGAAGCCGGGCGAGGTCGTGATCGGAACCGTCGCCGGGCTGCGCGCTGTCAAGAACCTTCCGCGCATGATCCGCGCCTTCGCCGCCATGACGTCGCCGGGCGCCCGCCTCGTCATCGTCGGTACGGGGCCGGAGAGCGAGCGGATCGCCGCAGAGGCGCGCCGGCTCGGAGTGGCGGACCGGCTGATCATGCCGGGCTTCCTCGCCCGACCGGAGCGCTGGATCGGCCGCTTCGACATCTTCGCTTTGTCGTCGGACAGCGAGCAATTCCCGATCTCGCTGGTCGAGGCGATGGCGGCGGGGCTGCCGGCGGTCTCGACTGCGGTCGGCGACGTCGCGCAGATGGTCGCCGACGACAACCGGCCGCTGATCGTCGACGCCGGGGACGAGGCGGCCTTCGCCGCGGCGCTTGACAGTCTGGTGGATCGCCCCGATTTGCGGCGTGCCATCGGCCGCGCCAACCGGGAGAAGGCGGCGGCGGAATATGACGAGGCGAAGATGATCGGGCACTACGCCCAGCTGTACGAGGAAGCCATTCGCCGCCCCGGAGCGTTGACTTCACCTATGATATGATTCTTGGCGCTTTTGACCGGGAGTGACGGTATAGCCGTTCTCGCTTTTTGGAGAAACATGTGTTCAAGGGTTTGAAGCCGATCCTGTATGGCGGGCGCGAAGTGTGGCCGCTGGT
>JASLBD010000327.1 GCA_030146745.1 Allosphingosinicella sp.
TCGGCCTGCACCTCCTTTGCCTTCTTCTGCTGGCCGACCAGCTCGGCGAAGGCGCGGATACCCCGCGTGAGCGCCGCCCTGATCCCCTGCTCATGGGTGCCGCCGTCGGGGGTGGGGATGGTGTTGCAATAATAAGAGGAGACGCCGTCGGTCCACAAAGGCCAGGCCACCGCCCATTCGACCATGCCCTGCCCGCCCGGGCGGCAGGACTTTCCGGGCGGGCAGGGCATGGTCGAATGGGCGGTGGCCTGGCCTTTGTGGACCGACGTCGGCTCCTCTTATTATTGCAACACCATCCCGACCCCCGACGGCGGCACCCACGAGCAGGGCATTCGCGCCGCGCTTACCAAGGGTATGCGCGCCTTCGCCGAGCTCACCGGCCAGCAGAAGAAGGCGAAGGAGATCCAGGCAGAGGACGTGGTCGGCGGCGCCGAGGTGATGCTCTCGGTCTTCATCCGCGATCCCCAGTTCCAGAGCCAGACCAAGGACCGGCTGACCAGCCCCGACGCCGCCCGCCTCGTCGAGGCGGCGGTGCGCGACCATTTCGACCATTTCCTGGCCGACAATATGGAGCGCGGCCGGGCGCTGCTCGCCTTCGTCCTCGATCGGATGGACGACCGGCTGAAGCGGCGCGCCGAGCGGGAGATCAAGCGCAAGACAGCGACCTCGGGGCGCAAGGTGCGGCTCCCCGGCAAGCTCACCGACTGCGCAAACTCGGACGACCCGGCCGGAACCGAGCTGTTCATCGTCGAGGGCGACAGCGCCGGCGGCTCGGCCAAGCAGGCGCGCGACCGCAAGACCCAGGCGATCCTCCCGATCCGGGGCAAGATATTGAACGTCGCCTCGGCCAGCGCCGACAAGATCCGCGGCAACCAGGAGATTGCCGACCTCACCCTCGCATTGGGCTGCGGCACCCGCGAGCGCTGCGACCCTTCGCAGCTGCGCTACGACCGGATCATCATCATGACCGACGCCGACGTCGACGGCGCCCATATCGCGACTCTGCTGATGACCTTCTTCTTCAACGAAATGGGCAGGATCGTCGAGCAGGGCTGCCTCTACCTCGCCCAGCCGCCGCTCTACCGGCTGTCGTCGGGGCCGACCGTCGCCTACGCCCGCGACGACGCCCATCGCGGCGAGCTGGAGGCGAGCCTTTTCAAGGGCAAGAAGGTCGAGATCAGTCGCTTCAAGGGGCTTGGCGAGATGAACCCGTCGCAGCTTCGCGAGACCACCATGGATCCCAAGAGCCGCTCCCTCATCCGGGTCACGCTGCCCGACGGCTATCAGCCGCAGCAGCCGGTGCGCGACCTCGTCGATCGCCTCATGGGCCGAAACCCGGAGCATCGCTTCAACTTCATCCAGAGCCACGCCGCCGAGATCGACGAAGAGGCGATCGACGCATGAGGCGGCGGGCCGCCCTCCTCGCGATGGAGCGAGCGGCCGTCGTCGCTTTCCTGCGGCGGCGGTCGGCCACCCCGCCGTGAGCGGCCGCCGGGCTCCGTGGCGCTGGCTGCTGGGCCTGCTGCTTCTTGCCTGCGCCCTTCCGGTGCAGGCGGCGGAGCCGTCCGAGCCTTTCGGTCGACGCTCGGGCGAGCTGGTGCGGGTGTTCAACGAGGAGCTGCCTCCGCAGCGCTTCTTCTCCCCGGCCTTCCTCGCCAAGATCCCGCCGGCCGAGGTGGCCGCCGTCGCGGCGCAGCTCAAATCGAGCTACGGCAGGGCGCAGTCGGTCCAGCGCGTCGAGCCCAGCAGCCCGACAGCGGGGATTGTCTTCGTCCGCTTCGAGCGTGCCGTGGTGAGGCTCCAGATGGTCATAGGCCAGGCACCGCCGCACCCGGTCGAGGGGCTGCTCGTCGCCGGCGCCGAATCCTCGGCGGCCGACGTCGCCACTGTCTTCGGCGAGATGGTCGCACTTCCGGGCGAGGTGTCGCTGGCGGCCGCGCGGCTGGAGGAGGGCGGCCCGGCCCATTTCCTCACCCAGAAAGCCGACCGGCCGCTCGCGATCGGCTCGGCCTTCAAGCTGTTTGTTCTGGCCGAGCTGGTGCGCTCGGTGAAAGCAGGCGAGCGGAGTTGGAGCGACGCCGTTCCGCTGGGCCCGCCTTCCCTGCCCTCCGGCATCGTCCAGGATTGGCCGAAAGGCTCCCCCGTCACCCTCCACAGCCTCGCGGCCCTGATGATCTCGCGAAGCGACAACAGCGCGACCGACACCCTGCTGGGCGTGCTCGGCCGCGACAAGGTCGAGCGCCTGCTGCCCGAGCTCGGTGTGCGGGCGCCCGAGCGCAACCGGCCCTTCCTTTCGACCCGCGAGGCCTTCGCCCTCAAGCTCGGCGATCCCGCCCTTCTCGCCCGCTGGAAGGCGGCCGACGAAGCCGGCCGGCGGGCGCTCCTGGCCCGGCTCGAGCGAATCGACGCCTCGACCCTCGACCTCTCGCGGCTCGGCGGCCGTCCGACCGAGATCGCCGCCGTCGAATGGTTCGCCTCGCCGGCGGACCTCGTTCGAACCCTCGACTGGCTGCGCCGGAACGGCGACCCGACGTCGCTGGATTTGCTGGCGATCAATCCCGGCCTTGGGCCGGGACTGGCGAAGGAGTTCGACTATTTCGGATTCAAGGGCGGCTCGGAAGCCGGAGTCCTGAACCTGAGCTTCCTTCTGAAGACCCGCTCCGGGCGCTGGATGGCTGTCTCGGCGACGTGGAACGACGAGAAGGCCGCGCTCGACGAGCCCCGCTTCGTCGCCCTGATGAGCCGGCTGCTGACGTTGCTGAAGTGAAGCTTGCGCTCGTCATTCCGGCGAAAGCCGGAATCCATGAACACGGCGGCTTCGGTTGCTCGAGGACGGTGTTCATGGATCCCGGGTCGAGCCCGGGTGACGGGATTGCACGTCTACCGCCCGCTGGCCTCGCGGGACTGGCGCAGCGCTTCGAGCTCCTTCGCCTGCTTGTCGCGCGCCGCGCGCACCGCGGCGACGGTCTCGGCTTCCTTCTCGCAAAAGGCGCGGCCGGTCTCGTCGAGCTTGCCGGCCTCGTCGAGGCAGCGGCCCGCCGCGACGCTTCGCGGAAGCAGGTCGAGCGGTTCGGCCGAGGAGTCGCGGCGCTCGATCACGGGCCGGATCGAGGTGAAGAACATCCGCCAGCCGCGGCGGCTGCGGGCTTGGGCGAGGGCCTGCGGAGTGGCGGCCGCACCGGTCGGCGCGGGCGCGTCGAGCCCGGCGAGCGGCACCTTGTCGAGCCGCGCCAGTGCCTCGTCGAAGCGGCCGAGCTCGCGAAGCGCGTTGATCGCCCGCCCCTCCATTCCGATCCAGCTGAGGTCCGAGGGGCGCTGCGGCACCTTCGCCGAGGCTTCGACCAGCTCCTCCAGATAGCGTTTCCTGAGCTCCGGCCTGACTTCGGCTTCCCAGCTCGCCTGAAGCAGCGCCCACAAGGAGAGCTCCGGCCTGACTCCCATCTCCTTCATCAGCCAATAGGCACGGTAATATTGGGTGCCGTCCTTGCGGAGCGCCTGATAGGCTTCGGACGCCACCAGCGGCCCGAGCTTCTCGACCTCGGCGGGCTCATAATCCTTGTAGAGCACGAGGCCGTTGTCCGGACATTCCGGAAGGGCCAGCGGAAACTTCACCGCGCCGATCGGCCGGCCGTCCGGCCGCTCGCCGGCGACGACGGGCGGAGCGACCGGCTGGAACTGGAAGCTGCCGCCTCCGATCGGGCAGGTCATCGCCCTTGCGGGCACAGGCGCGGCGGGAGCGCCGGCGGCGGGA
>JASLBD010000341.1 GCA_030146745.1 Allosphingosinicella sp.
GGTCGCCGGCATCCGGGTGCGCTTCAAAAAATGCCCTATCCTTCGTTGCAAAGACCATTTCACCAGCACTCCCCTGCGAATCGATGTTCATGGTATGTTCTATGACCAGTTTTCCTATTTGTCTAGGAAGTTTCCTACCAAAACGGATGGAATCGCGACGCGTGCCTCGGGAGGCCGGAGCGGTCATGCTGAACATGTTTCAGCAACCGGGGTCGAACCGCCTCGCGGGCGGAGAACTCGACCCTTGAACAAGCTCAGGGTGACGGCCGAGGGGGGCTCGACCGATGGCGGCCGTGGGTCAGCGCCGGCGCTCGATCAGCCAGAAGATGAGGGCGATCAGAACGCCGGCTCCGAGGCCGGCGAGGAAGCCGAGGCTCGGCTGGCCGGCGATCGATCCGCCGACCACGCCGGCGAGAATGCTGATCGCAAGGATGAAGCCCGCGGCCTGGGTCGATCGGGTGCGCTGAGACATGGGGGGGGCTTTGGCAGGAAGGGAGGCGAGGTTCCAGCCTCCAACCCCTCTCCCCCGCGGAAAGCGGGAGAGGAAATATTGGTGAACGCTCCGGAAAGCATCGCCTTGCGCGGTTTCGAAACCCCGGCGCGCTAGAGCCGCCGAAACGGGACCGGGGGAAAGATTGCTTCAGCAGACCGCATTCGCGCCCGCCGCCTTCACCGAGGCGGCGCAGCTTATCGAGCGTTTCGGCGAATATGCCGGGTCGGAGGCCGCGCTGCGCGCGGACCGGAGCCGGGACCTCGGCAATTTCGTCCATTTCTGCCGCTGGCGCGAGGTCGGGCGGATGATCGATCTGATCCGCGACGAGGCGGTGACCGGACCGGTGCATTAAGCCGTCGCCCCAGCGCAGGCTGGGGCCCCGGCGGGTGAAAGGGACGGCGGTCTTCACCCCACGGGGCCCCAGCCTTCGCTGGGGCGACGGCGAGTAAATTCACGGCTGGCGGCACCCTGCCGCCCCCGCTAGTTTCCCCCCATGTTTCAAGTCGATGCGGGGCGGGGGGTGGCGGCCGCGCTGGCCGCCCTTTTGCTGTGTGCCTGTCCCGGGGCGCTGCTCGCCCAGGAGCAGCCGCCGCCCGGCGACCCGCTCGATCAGCCGCCGCTCGATCCGTCCGCTCCGCTCGACCCGCTGCCCGACCTCGGGGTGGACTGGCCCGACATGGAGCAGGGCTCGGACGATCGAATCGCGGACGCCCCCGATACCGGCATCGCCGACGCGGCCGCGGAGCGCGGCTATACGGTCCGCATCGAGGGGCTCGACGCCGAGACCGAGGCGGCGCTCCGGGAGCCGTTCGACTCGCTCTCGACCCTGGCCAGGAACGTCAAGGAGCCCGCCAACGCCGCCCAGATCGATCGCCGCGCCCGCGAGGATGCCGACCTCCTCGCCGAACTGCTCCGCGCCCGGGGCTTCTATGATGCGCTGGTGCGCACCCGGGTCGAGGCCGCTCCGGCGGCGGGCGGGGAGGTGACTGTCACTCTCGATGCCGAGCCCGGGCCGGTCTACCGCTTCGCCGAGGTGAGCTTGCCGGGAATCGAGGGCGCCGGCGAGGATGAAGCGGCGCTTCGCGAAGCGTTCGGAGTGGCCGCCGACGCGCCGGTCGACGCCGCCCGGGTGACGGCCGGAGAGGCGGCGCTGCGGGTCGAGCTCGGCCGGCGCGGCTACGCTTTCGCGGAGATCGGCGAGATGGACATCGCCCTCGACCATGAGACCCGCACCGCCGCTCTCATCCTGCCGGTCAATCCCAACGGCGCCCGGCAGTTCGGCCGAATCACGGTCGAGGGCCGGCCGCTGTTCAGCGCCCGCCACCTCCAGACGATCGCGCGCTGGAAGCCGGGGGCGCCCTACCGGGCCGCCTTGGTCGAGGATCTGCGGCGGGCGCTGATCGCGACGGGCCTCGTCTCGACGGTCGCGGTCCGCCCGGTGGCGGCGCAGGACGAGAGCGTCGACCTCGCCGTCTCGCTCGAGCGGGCGCCGATGCGCACAATCGCCGGCCAGGCCGGCTACGGCACCGGCGAGGGGATTAGGATCGAGGCGAGCTGGCAGCACCGCAACCTGCTCCCGCCCGAAGGCGCCGTTACCTTCCGCGGAGTGCTGGGGACCCAGGAGCAGTTGATCGGCGCCGTCCTCAGGCGCAACAACTTCCTCCGCCGCGACCAGGTTCTGACCGCCCAGTTCGCGGTCAGCCATATCGACCGCGCCGCCTACGACGCCCGAACCACCATCCTCTCCGGCGCGATCGAGCGGCAGACCAACCTCATCTGGCAGAAGAAATGGACCTGGTCGGCCGGCGCCGAGCTGGTCGCCACCGACGAGGAGGATGTCGACCTCGCCAGCGGAATGAGCCGCCGCCGGGTCTTCTTCATCGGCGCCCTGCCCGCCAGCCTCAGCTACGACGGCTCGAACGACCTGCTCGATCCGACAACGGGCTACCGCCTCGCCTTGCGGCTCTCGCCCGAGGCTTCGCTCCAGTCCGGCGCGTTCGGCTATGCCCGAACCCAGCTCGATGCCAGCGTCTACCAGCCGTTCACGCCCACCGTCACTCTGGCCGGACGGATCCGGCTCGGCACGATCCTCGGCGCGGAGCGCGACCGGATCGCGCCGTCGCGCCGCTTCTATGCCGGCGGCGGCGGCTCGGTGCGCGGCTACGGCTTCCAGCGGCTGGGCCCGCGCGATCCCGTCTTCGACGACCCGATCGGCGGCCGCAGCCTCACCGAATTCGCGGTCGAGGCCCGGATCCGCTGGGGCAATTGGGGCGTCGTGCCCTTCCTCGACGGCGGCAACATCTCGACCTCGCCGCTGCCCAAGTTCGACAATTTGCGCTTCGGCGCCGGGATCGGCATTCGCTATCACACCCGCTTCGGTCCGATCAGGGTCGACGTCGGAACGCCGCTCAATCCGCGCAGCGGCGACAGCCGGGTCGCGGTCTACGTCTCGCTCGGCCAGGCCTTCTGATGGACGAGGCCGAGGTCCCGCCGCCGCGCCGCCGCCGCTGGCTGTCCAGGCTGGCCAAGTGGACGGTCGGCATCGCCTTGACCCTCGCCCTCCTCGCCGCCCTTCTGGCGGCGCTTCTCGACACCGGCGCCGGCCACCGCTTCATCGCCGACCGGATCGCGGCGATGGCTCCGCAATCGGGCCTCAGGATCCGCATCGGCCGGATCGAAGGCTCGATCTGGAGCGACACCAGGCTTCGCGACGTCCGCCTGTACGATCCGAAGGGCCTGTTCGCGGAATCGCCCCAGATCGAGGTGGACTGGCAGCCGCTCGGCT
>JASLBD010000355.1 GCA_030146745.1 Allosphingosinicella sp.
CGGCGCCGAAGGGGTTCGGCGGATCGCCGCCATCAGGCTTTCGGTCATGGCCGGCTGGAACGCCGTCTTGTTGTCGGCCAGCGCCCGGATCGCCTGAGCCAGGTCCTCGAGCGAGACGTCCTTGAGCATCAGGCCCTTGGCGCCGGCCTTGATTGCGGCGATCGCGGCGTCGCCGTCGTCGAAGGTGGTCAGGACCAGGGTGGGCGGAAGCTCTCCCGCTTCGCGCAGGGCGTCAAGGACGGCGATGCCGTCGAGCCGGGGCATCCGTATGTCGAGGAGGAGCACGTCGGGCTTGAGCTCGGGGATCTTTTCCAGCGCCTCCTCGCCGTCGCTCGCCTCGCCCACCACCTCGATGTCGGGCACCAGCTCGAGCAGGCCGCGCACGCCCTGGCGCACCAGAGTCTGGTCGTCGACGAGGACTACCCGGATCATGCTGGTCGGATCATGCGGGTTGAGGCGCAGCCGAAGGCAGCCAGGCCTCGACCGTGAAGCCGGAATCGTCTCCCGTTCGCACCGCCAGCTTGCCGCCGAGCTGCTCCAGGCGCTCACGCATCCCGAGAAGCCCCGAGCCGGGAGGGGAGGCGTTGGGCCGCGCGCCGCCGTCGTTGCGCGCGACGAGACGCACGCCTCCGCCGTCCGAAGTTACCTGAAGCCAAAGGTTCGAGGCCTCGGCGTGCTTGACCGCATTGGTGACGGCTTCCTGAGCGCAACGCATCAAGGCGTGGGCCTGGTCGGGGCTCACCCGAACGCCGGGAGCGATGTCCACATGAATGGCGGGGACGGGCACGCTTTGCGCAAGCGCCTCCAGCGACTCCTTCAAATCGCAGCGTTCGGCCTCTCTCAGAGTGCTCACGACATCGCGCACCTTGCCGAGGAGGGCGCTGGCCAAGCCTTTCGCCTTCATAACATGATCGTTCGCCCGGCCAGGCTCGGTAACGTGGCTTGCGATCTCGAGCTGCAGTCCGAGCGCGGTCAGCTCATGGCCCCAGGCATCGTGAAGGTCGCGGGAGATGCGCAGGCGCTCTGCGCTTCGGGCCGTGTTAGCGATGATTGCTTGTGCCGACCTTAGCTCCCTGTTCGTCTGGGCAAGCGCACGAGCCGTTTCCGCTTCCCTTCGCAGCGCTTGCGCCGTGAAAACGAACAACAGCTGCAGTGCGCCAGACTTGGTGAGAACCCAGCACAAATCAGGATTGAGAGCCTGCGCCAGCGTGGCGATTACAGCCAGATTCTGAAAGGCGACCCAACTCAGCGCTTTGGCGGGCGTGGTCGACATCCCAACCTGCCACGCAATAACGACGAGGAATGACGACATACCTGCCCAAGGGACTATGATCGTCATCGCGACGACCGCAGCAAGCTGGACGCATAGCAAGCCCCAGTGCAGGCCCGCTCGCAGCTTCAGGGCCATTGCGGCAAGGGCTGCCACTCCCATCACGGCGAACGGGACAAACCACAACGGCGACACAAGGACATCGCGTATCGTTCCGCCGGCCGTGTATTG
The DNA here is from genome assembly GCA_030146745.1 of Allosphingosinicella sp. Next base: position 1,502 of record JASLBD010000355.1, read on the forward strand.
CGTCATAACCGGCCAGCCATAGGCAAGCCACAGACCAAGCGCTGCGACGCAAAAGGTCCAGCGGTGCCGGTATCTGAGATGCTCTGCCATTTTGGAATTCTGCCACAGCGCGAACCGCCTTACCATAGGCCGAAGGTCATGGTCGGGGGTGCGGCCCGGCCGAGCGGCGGATTGGTCGAACGATCTGGCGCCGTCAGGCGTATTTAACCTGCATTATTAACTCAGGTGAAAAATCCGAAACGCTACCAAACGCTCGTCGCGACGGTCTTGCGGCCCTATTTTCGTTAAAGTAGCGGCGCCGACCTGATTTCCGGATGCATGAGGAGCTCCATGAACAGTTTGACGAATGGTGGACCGCTTTTGACGAGGCTCGCTTCGGACTTGCTCGACGACGAGCGCGTCCTGGCCTCGAGCGAGCGAAGCCTGCTCATTAACCTGCTCGACCAAGCGCAGGCCGAATCGACGGGAAACCCGGAGCTAGACGCCGCGGTGTCGCGCCGTCTGATATCCGCGGTCGTCGGTTCGATGGGTGAAAGGATCGTGAAGGCGCTGGCCGATGAGATGGTCGGCCAACTCGTGGGCGGACAGGGCGGCGGCAAGCCCGATCCGAACCGGGCGCCGCAGGTGTCGCCCAGCAATCCCGGCAATACCCCCGGAAGCCAGGTGTCGCCGTCGAACCCCGGCAACAGGGCGCCGCAGGTGTCGCCCAGCAATCCGGGCAATACCCCCGGAAGCCAGGTTTCCCCGTCGAACCCCGGCAACAGGGCGCCGCAGGTGTCGCCCAGCAACCCGGGCAATACCCCCGGAAGCCAGGTTTCCCCGTCGAACCCGGGCAACCGGGCGCCGCAGGTGTCGCCCAGCAACCCGGGCAATACCCCCGGAAGCCAGGTGTCACCGTCGAACCCCGGCAACCGGGCACCGCAGGTGTCGCCCAGCAACCCGGGCAATACCCCTGGAAGCCAGGTGTCGCCGTCGAATCCCGGCAACCTGACGGCGCCTGGAGAGACATCGGCCGTTTCCGGCGATGCCGTGCCCGGCGCCAGCGCCAAGTCGAAGGGCTAGTGCCGGCGGCGGATGCGACGTGACTGCTGACGTGGATTTCGAAGTGAGAGCGCGCGCGGCGGACGTAGCGGACCGTCCGCCGCTCCTCTTCGAAAGCGATCCTGGATCGTTCGAGGACCTGCCGCCCCCGCCAGGGGACCGGCCCCGGCAAGGCCCGCTTTGCGCTCCGGACCTGGCCGCCCCGCCGAGCTATCTCGAGGTCGGGCTTTGGAAAGACCGCATGCCGGCGAGCGGCGGCGGAGCCGGATTGAAGCTGAACCCCGCACTTCGCGCCGACGGAGACGAAGTCGGCGTCGTCGACCCCGTCACCGGGGTCGAAGCCCTGTTCGCGGCGGGCAGGCCCATGCTCGAATTGCTCGATCGGATCGCTGCCGAACCGGCGGAAATCGATCGGCTCCCCGATCCGCTCAGAGAGCGGCTGACGGCGCTGGGCGTGCTCGTCGACGAGAGTGCCGCCACGGCGGCGAAAGCGGAATGGGAGCGTGCGGTCCAGCAGGCCGCGACGTCGTTTCGATCCGGCGGATATGCCGAGCTTCCGAGCTTCCACTGCCCGGCGATCATCGCGTTCCTGCGTCAACGCTACCGCCGCATGGCCCGCGAAGCCGCGCTGCCCTACGGCGATCCCCAATGCCCGACCCGCTGGACCGCCCACAATGAGGAAGCCGCGCTTCCGCTCCATTCGGCACTCGTGCCGGCCGTGTCGGCCGTGGTGGGCCGGCGCGTCAAACCCTCCTACCTCTATCTCGGCGTCTATGCGGAAGGGTCGGCGCTGCCCAAGCACACCGACCGGGAACAGTGCGAATTCACCCTGTCCCTGCTGATCGATTATCTTCCGGACCTCCAGGGGCCGTCGCCCTGGCCCTTGCAGCTGCACGTCGGCGACGAGCCCCTGTCGATCTATCGGCAGCTCGGCCAGTCCCTGCTTTTCGCCGGGCGGGAGATTCCTCATTCCAGGCCGCCGCTGCCCGCGGGGCACATGTCCAGCTCCATCTTCTTCCACTTCGTCAGCGAAGATTTCCGCGGGAGCATCGATTGACCCACGTCCACGCAGCCGGCACCCTCGAGCGTCTCCGCCTGGCGGAGCTTCTGGAGCGCCATGTCGCGGCAGCGTCGGATCCGTCGGACCCCGCTGGCGACCGGGTGACGGCCGCCGCCGCGGACCGGCTGAGGCAATGGGCCGGAGAGTCGAACGGCGCGGGAGGGATCGAGGATTGGGCACGTCCGCCATCGGTCCTTACGTTCGAGGAGTTCCTCGCGCCCGGCGAGATTGCGGGCCTGACCGATTATGTCCTGTCTCGGGAGGCGGACTTCGAGGCGGCGACGCTCGTCGGCAGCGACCGGCCGGACGTCTTCGTCGATCTCAATTTCCGCGCGGCGAGGAGCCTGGGCGACCTCGGTCCTTTCCAGGCAACCTTCGAGAAGCGCATCGAACGCTATCTGCCGTTCGTCTGCGCCCGGCTCGGCTTCCCGCCTTTCGGGCAGCATTGGTTCGAATATCAGCTGACGGCCATCCCCGATGGCGGATTCTTCCGCCGGCACGACGACAACAGCCATCCCGCGAACCAGACGCGCCGGCTGACGTTCGTGTTCTATTTCTACTGCTCGCCGTCGCCGCCCAGCGGAGGCGCGCTTCGTTTCTGGCCGGAAGGCGCCTGGCACGGGCCTGTCGAGTTCCGGCCCCTGGCGAACCGGATCGTGTTCTTCGATTCGTCGCTCCCGCACGAAGTGCTGCCCGTCCGAGGCCCCTCCGACCGGTTCGAGGCGGCGCGCTTCACCGTCAACGGATGGGTTCATCAAGAGCGGCGGTGACCCGTGGACGACGATTGCAAGGCCGGACCCTTTCGGCGGTTGCTGAAGCCTGTGGATCCGGCGGCATTCGTCGCCGAAACCTGGGAACGGCGCTCCGCCGTCCTTCGCGGCAGCGCCCCACGCTTCGACGAATTCGACATCGATTTCGAGAGGTTTGGACGTTCGCTCGGCGATCTGCCGCCCAATTGCATAAGGGCCAATTGCGTCGACAGCGACGGCACAGGCCATTATTTCCCGATCGAGGCGGAGGATTGGCGGCATTGCTTCGACCAGGGTCAGACGATCTGCGCGAACCATCTGCACCTGTGCCTGCCCGAGCTGCTGAATCTCGCTCATGACACGCGCCAGGCGCTGGGGCTCGCCGGGGCGGTCGGAGTCAACGCCTATCTGTCCCCGGCCGGGCGCGGGTTCGGCCTTCACCTCGATTCGCAGTCGGTCTTCATCATGCAGCTCGAAGGCGAGAAGCACTGGCTCTACGGAGCCGGGCCGGCGGCGGCATTCCCGCCCGAGGGGATGGACGCCTATCCG
>JASLBD010000364.1 GCA_030146745.1 Allosphingosinicella sp.
GTCGTAGCCATATTCGGTGACCCCGCCGCCGCCGCTCGCCGCCTCGCGGGTCTTGCGGTCGAGCGAATCGTAGCTGGTCTCGACGAACTTGACGGCGACGAAGCCGGACCAGAGCGCCGGAGCCACGTCCGGCCCCTGCCAGGCGGCGATCGCACCCTGCTCGACCCGGATCAGCCGCCCGGCCGCGTCGTAGCTGTTGCGAACGGCCGGAGCGGGATTGCCGCCCGGACCGTCGGGATCGGGGGAGATGATGCCCGTCACCCGCCCGTCCGAATCGTAGCGGGTCGAGGCGGTGTAGGGGAGGGCGGAGGCGGGCGCGGCCGCGGGACAGGCGGAAAGGGCGGCGGTGCCGTTGGGGCTGGTCTCGCTGATCTTCCGGCCAAGGGCGTCGTAGGCAAAGCAGGTGCGCAGGGTCTGGCCGTCGGCGATCACCGCTTGGCCGCGAAGGAGCAGGTTGTTCGGACCGGACTCGGGGCCGTAATCGTAGACGGTCACGACCTCGTCCGCGGCGCCCAGCGCGCAGCCGGCTCCGCTCGGGTTGCCGGTGCGGCAGAAGGACATCCGGTCGAGCAGCCAGGCGGCGGGCCCGAGGACGGCGCCTCCCGCGGCCCGGGCGTAGCGCTGGACGTAGGCATAACGCTTCTGCGGGGTCACCCCGCCCACCGCCGGACCGGTTTCGGTCAGAACTCCGCCATGCTCGGGCGCGTAGGTCCAGGTCGTCGTCTGGCCGCGCGCGTCGGTCATCGACAGCGGCTTGTTGGCCGCTTTGGAGAGGGTCGTGACATAGGTCGCGGAAGTGACGATCGGCGCGGGAGCGGTTCCGTCCGGGTTGGTCACCCCGGGCTTCGGGCTCCGCTTCGCCTCGATGACATTGCCGTTGCCGTCATATTTGAGGTCGCTCCTGATCCCCTCCGGATCGACGATGAACTGGGGGTTTTGAAGGACGATGCAGCGGTTGGGTTCGTAGGAGGGCAGACCCGCCATCGCCGCCGCGTCGCAATAATCGAACGCGGTGGTGCCGCTCAGCGGAGCCGTGATCGAGACCGGCCCCGAAGTCTGCTGGTATTGCCGGTTGAACACCAAATCCTTCGACACAGGCGAACAGGGAAAGCTCCGGCACGGCGTGCCGCCATATTGCTGGCCCGGCGCCAGCTTCCAGGCGAATCTCACCGCCGTCCGCTCGCTGAGCGCATTCGTGTAGGTGCCGCCGGCGATGGTCTGGGGCTCGTTTTCGACGGGCGGCGAAAGATCGTGGGTGTAGCTGTAGCTTTGCCCGTCGGCGAACGTCTGATGGTCGATGATCTCCTGGGGCACCTCCAGCTCGTCGGGGCGGATCTTGAAAATGTTGGTCAGCCACGGCGCCGACTGGCCCGGCTTGACGAAGCCCATGGCGGTGCGGCCGTCCGCCGTCGCCGCGTAGGTGAAGCCGGACGCCGCATTGTCCGGGCCGGTGGCGCTGACGAGCTTGCCGCCGGCATAGCTGTAGGTCGCCGTCGGAACGCCCGCCGGGCAAAGCCCGCTCGCCGGCGCCGCGGTGACGGCGGTGTTGAGAACGCAGGCCTTCGTCACCACGCTGCCGCTGCCCTCGAGCAGGAGCGCGTAGCCGCGCGAGCTGGTCACCCGCGCCAGCCGCATCGCGCCGCCCGCGGAGGAGCCGGAAGCGGCGTAGACGAAGGTGAACTTGGTCCCGTCCGGCTCGACGATCTCCGAGACGTAGGCGCAGCGCACGGTTCCCGAGCAGTCGCCGCCGCCGATCGGACGGAAATGCACGACGGTCCCGCCGACCGCGTTGTAGGTGTAGACGGTCGAAGCGCTTATCCGGTCGCCCGTATAGGTGAGCGGCGCCCAGGCGCCCGAGGAAACCTGCTGGTAGCCGGTATAATTGTAGCGCGACTGGTAGGTCTGCGAGCGGCCGCCGAAATGGACGTTGATCTGGAAGTCGGTGCCGCCCGACTGCGGATCGTCGATGTTGATCCTCAATTCGCTGACCATGATGTCCCAATTGTGGGAGAGGTTGGCGAACGGATTGGCATGGCCGACGACGTTGGCGGTGAGGATCCGCTTCAGCGAAAGCCCGCCGCTTTCCTGGCCGCCGATGGCGAGGTCGGTCTCGTCGTAGACGAAGCGGCCGGTGCGCATGTCGACTCCGCCCGGAGCGGTGATGAACTTCTCGGCAGGCGTGTTGACGAGCTTGTCCTGCGCCCAGGCCGGCGCGGCAAGCAAGGCGGCGAGGGCGGCGAGCGCCCGAAGATTGTGCGACGCGCGCTTCACTGCCCCGGCTCCTGGGTCTCCTGCGCCGGCGCATCGGGCTCCTGCGCCGGCGCCTCGGTCCCCGGCACCGGCGCCTGCAGCGGCTCCTGCACCTGGCATGTGCCGCCGGCGACGGTGACGGTGAGCTTCCCCGTCGCGGTGGCGCCGCGCGAGTCCTGAACCGTATAGGTGCCGGTCCTGGTGTAGGAGAGCGAGGTGAACTCGAGGGTCGTCGCCGAAGATACCGCGAAGCCCATGCCCGTCACCGACACCAGGGTCAGCGGATAATCGCCGTCCGGATCGGTATCGTTGGCCGTCACGTTGTAATAGCCGGTCGTGCATTTCCCCTGTGAGCCGCTGTCGTCGACCGGCGTCGGCGCGTAGTTCGACGGCGGCGGCGGCGGCGGCGGCGGAGGCGGCGGAGGCGGCGGAGGCGGCGGAGGCGGAGGCGGAGGCGGCGGAGGCGGAGGCGGAGGCGGAGGCGGAGGCGGCGGAGGCGGCGGAGCCGGCTGCCCGCCGAGGTTGGCAATGAAGCTGACCAGCGCTGAGTGGGTCTCCAGCTCGAACGAGTTCGCCCGGCCCGCCGTGTCGGTCATCTCCATCTGGAGAGTGTTCAGGTAGCGGTACTTG
>JASLBD010000452.1 GCA_030146745.1 Allosphingosinicella sp.
AAATCTGCACCGTCTCGTCATGCCGGACTTGATCCGGCATCCACCTTCCTTTCGTGCGGTGGCGCAAGAAGGTGGATCCCGGATCAAGTCCGGGATGACGATCCGAACTTAATGCTCGGCGCTCTAGCGACTCCCGTAGACGACGATCTTCACCTTCTGCCCGGGGACCGGCCGCTCGCCGGCGGCGAGGCCGTTCAGGACTCGGAAGCGCTCTTCCCGCAGGTCGGGATAGGCCATTCGGCCGGCGAGCCGCTCGGCGGTGTCGTCCGGCGCCACCGTGACGACTTCGAAAGTTAAATCGAATTCACCTTCGCTCCAGCGCCATGACAGCCGGCTTCACTATCTTGCAGCCGTGAATTCAAGAGAAGGTTGCATCATGAACAAGCCGGTTCGGAAAGTCTCGGTACGTCCCCTGACGGCGGTGGCTCTGCTCGCCGCCATGACCGCGGCAGGCGGCGCTGGAAGCCTCGCCGTCGCCGACACCATCGGACTCGATCCCGCCGGCGCTGACCGGACCGCCGCTGCGTCGGCCTCAGCCCCTGCCCCGCTCGTGGGGGGCCGCTCCCTCGCCGACATGGTGGAGGCGGTCGGGCCGAGCGTGGTCCAGATCGAGGCCGCGGCCGGCGGCGGCGCGGAGCGGCAACGCGGATTTGAATCCTGGTTCGGCCCCGGCCGCCATCCCGGACAGCCCGCCAGGCGGGCGCTTGGCTCGGGTTTCATCGTCGACGCGTCGGGACTGGTGATCACGAACAACCACGTGATCGACGGCGCTTCGCAGGTCCGGGTGACTCTGAGCGACGGCCGCGAATTCGCCGGGCGCGTGCTCGGAAGGGATCCGAAGACCGACCTGGCGGTGGTCCGGATCGAAGGATCGGGAAGGTTCAAGCCCGTCCGGTGGGGCGACAGCGACCGCATCCGCGTGGGCGAGAACGTGTTCGCGGTCGGAAGCCCGTTCGGCCTCGGCAACAGCGTCACCGCGGGGATCGTCTCCGCGCGCGGCCGCGAGATCGGCGCGGGCCCCTATGACGATTTCCTGCAGGTGGACGCGGCGATCAACTCCGGCAATTCGGGAGGGCCGCTCTTCGACGCCGGCGGACGGGTGGTCGGCGTGAACACCGCCATCTTCTCCCCTTCCGGCGGGAACGTCGGCATCGGGTTCGCCATTCCCGCGCGCCTCGCCCGGGAAGTGGCGCGGCAGATCGTCGCCCATGGCCAGGTCGCCCGCGGCCGCATCGGCGTCGCGCTTCGGGAAATGACTCCGGAGATCGCGGCGGGGCTCGGGCTCGGCCGGCCGCGGGGTGCCCTGATCGTCGACGTGGATCCGAACGGCCCGGCGGCCGCGGCCGGGCTTGCGCGGAGCGATGTGATCCGCGAAGCCGGGGGGAAGGCGATCGCCGACAGCCGCGCCTTCGCACGGCTCGTCGCCGATTCGAAGCCGGGCAGCGATCTGCCGGTCGTCGTCTTCAGGAACGGACGCAGCCTGGCGCTGGAGCTGCGCGTGGCCCCGGAGAATCACGGCTGACGGGGAACCCGGCGGATGCGCGTGAGTCCATCGGTCGGGCCGGGCGGTTGAACGAGGGATGCCTTTGAAGCTGCTGCTCGTAGAGGATGACGCGCAAACCGCGGACTATGTCCGCCGCGGGCTCGGCGAGCTCGGGCACGTCTGCGAGCATGCGTCGGACGGGATCGACGGGCTGAGCGCCGCCCTGGGCGGCCGGCACGACGCCATCATCCTCGACCGGAACCTCCCGAAACTCGACGGGCTCGCGCTGCTCGGCGCCCTTCGCTCCCAGGGAAGACGAACTCCGGTACTTCTCCTTTCCGCGCTGGGACAAGTGGACGACCGGGTCGCCGGCCTGCGGGCGGGGGCCGACGATTATCTGACCAAGCCTTTCTCCTTCCACGAACTGATCGCCCGCCTGGAGGCGATCGTTCGGCGCGCCGGAGCCGGGGCCGAGACTCAGTCCCGGCTGAAGGTCGGGAGCCTCTGCCTCGATCTCCTCAGCCGGACCGCGAGCCGCGACGGACGCGAGATCGAGCTGCTCAACAAGGAGTTCCAGTTGCTCTCCTACCTGATGCGCCATGCCGGCCACGTCGTCACGCGCACGATGCTCACCGAGGCGATCTGGGATTACAGCTTCAACCCCGGCACCAACGTGATCGACGTCCATGTCAGCCGGCTTCGGCAGAAGATCGACGCTCCCGGCGAGCCCCAGATGATCAAGACCATCCGCGGCGCGGGCTACCGGCTCGATGCGGTCTGACTCGGTCCGGCTGCCGCGCACGGCCGCGCTCCGGGGCGCCTTGTGGATCACTCTGATCGCGCTCCTCACCACCGGAATGGCGCTGACCGTCCAATATATCCAGACCACGAGGCTGCTGAACGAGCGGATGCATGCGCTGGTGGACGACGAGGCGTCGGCGCTCATCCAGCGCTACCGAGTCGAGGGCGTCGCCGGGGTCGCCAACGCCATCCGGCAGCAGCAGCAGGTCCCGCGGATTCACGAATTCTTCTACCTCCTCGCGCTTCCGGACGGTCGGCCGCTGGCCGGAAACCTGTTGGGCTGGCCGGACGAGGTGAACGAGCCGGGCTTTCACAGCTTCACGACCCAGGTGGTCAACACCCGAGGCGCGTCCTCCGAGCGGCGCGTCGAGGCTCGGGCGGTCGGGCTCGAAGGCGGCTTCCGGCTGCTCGTCGGGAATTTCGCGGACGAGCGCTCGATCCTGCGCGAACGCTATCGAGAGGCCATGTTCTGGTCGCTGCTCGCGACCGGGGCGCTCGGCCTGCTTCTGGGGCTGTGGTACAGCCGCCGCGGGCTGAAGTTCGTCGAAGCGGTCTCGGACGCGGGTCAGCGCTTCCTGCTCGGGCGGCTGGACGAACGCCTGCCGGTGTCGCCGAAGGAAGACGAATATGACCGGCTCGCCGTCACGATCAACCGATGCTTCGACGAGGTCGAGCGGCTGGTCGGGTCGCTTCGGGCCACGACCGACGGCGTCGCCCACGATCTGAAGACCCCGCTCACGCGGATCAGGGCCCGGCTGGAGCTCGAGGAGATCGCCGGGGCGCAGGGCGGCGGCGCCCGCGAAGTCCTGGCGGATGTGCGGCAGGATCTCGATGCGCTGCTGAACCTGATCGACAACGTCCTCAGACTCGCCCGGGTCGAGGCGCTCGGTGCGACGGCGTTCGAAAACCTCGCTTTCGACCGGATCGCCTCCGAGGCGGTGGAGCTGTTCGAGCCCGTGGCGAGCGAGAAGCGGATCGAGCTCCTCGCCAGGATTG
>JASLBD010000040.1 GCA_030146745.1 Allosphingosinicella sp.
CCCGGCTCCAGGTCGAGCGCGAGCGCGCCCGTGCCGAAGTGGATGTCGAGGTCGAGCAGGGCCGTCGAACGGCCCGCCTTGTCGCCCATCATCCACGCCAGCGAGGTGGCCAGGGTCGAGGCTCCGACCCCGCCGCGCACCCCGATGACCGCCGCCATGACGTGCGGCTTCTCGCTCGCGGCCTCGTTCACCCTCGGCCCGGAAATGGTCATCTGGGCGTTGGCGAAGGAATCGCGCAACTGGTCGGGCGTGAAGGGCTTGAGCAGGTAATCCTGAAGGCCCGAGGCGACGAGGTCGCGGTAGAGCCGGACGTCGTTGACCTGGCCGGCGGCGATCACCACCGTGCCGGGCTCGCAGACCTCGGCAAGCGCGTTGATGTCGTTGAGCGGATCGCCAGATTCCGAAAGGTCGACGAACAGGATCGCCGGGCTGGCCGAGACGGACAGGGTCTGGACCGCGTTGCGCAGCCCGCCCTTGTTGACCTTCTCCGGCGCCCAGCCATGCTCGACCGCGATCGGCCGAAGCATCTCGGCGGTGGCGTCGTCGCAGACGAAGGCGCTGAACGGATCGCGAAGCGCGGCGGTGCGGGACGCGTTGAAAGGCGCGTTCATCTAGTTACCTTTCGTGCTGACGTTGTTGAGGCCGTTGGTTCCGGTCGGCGCCGCCTCGCGGTAGACCTTGATCGCCTTGATGCCCGTTTCCCTGGAAGCCCCGATCGTGCCGGTCTGGCCGAGCACGAGGTCCGACGGATTGGCGACCATCGCCGCCCAGTTCGAATTCACCGCGCAGCCGTAATTGGGCGAAGTGGAGCTCGGGCCCGAGACTTTGCGTCCGCTGGGACAATCGGGCACGTAGGCGATGCTGCGGCTGACGACGACCCGGACAGTGCCGGACGGGACCGATCCTTCGGTCACCGGCGCGCCGTCGCTGAGGAGCAGGCCGTATTCGGCCGCGACCGCGGCGACGTCGGCGGTGCCCGGGCCGCGGCCATAGCCCTCTTCGACGAAGACCTCGTCGCCGTAGCCCACGCCGAGCCCGTCGAACCAGCCGCGAAGCCGTGCCTTCTCGACCGCCGACAGGCTGCCGGAAGACGCCGGCAGGTCGAGGACGTAGTCGGAACGCTCGACGACCGGCTGGTTGAGTGAATCGATCCCCCGCTCGGGTCCGTGACGGTCGCGGGGCCGCGCCTCGGCCGCCGGGGCGACCAGCATCGCGCCTGCCGCGGCGAGGAGGAAGAGGAACTTGAAACTGGCCATGATGGTCCTGTCCTTTTGCTCGATCACGGCGTCAGAAGCTGAAGCCTGGGGTGGCGGAGGTCTGCTGCGGGCGAACTGCCGCCTGCTGCTTCTGCTGGGCCTGCCGCTGCGGCGGAGCCGCCGGGGCGGGGAGGGCGGCGGCGCCGACTCCCGGGCCTTGCGGCCGCGGCTGCACCATCCTCGGCTGCGGCCGAGCAACGCCCGGGCGATTGTATTCCCCCTTGTCGAGGAACACCCGCTCCATCGCGTTGCCGGAGCGGAAACCGTCGGTCGGAAGCGCGATCTGCGAGGCGTTGACCGGCCGGACGAGATAGGGAGTGACGACGATGACGAGCTCGGTCTCGTTGCGCTTGAAGCTGTTCGACCGGAAGAGAGCGCCAATGATCGGAAGGCTGCCCAGCAGAGGCGCCTTGTCCGTGCTGTTGCCGTTGGTGTTGCGCAGCAAGCCGCCGATCATGAAGCTCTGGCCGGAGCCGAGCTCCACCGTCGTCTCGGCCCGCCGGGTCGTCAGGCCGCGGATGGTGAACCCATTGATCTGGACCGCGCCGGCGTCGGACAGTTCCGAGACTTCGGGACGAACGCGCATCGAGATCCGGCCGTCGGTGAGCACGGTCGGGGTGAAGGCCAGGCTGACGCCATATTGCTTCCACTCGATCGAGGTGCCGTTGATGCCGCTCGCGAGCGGGACTGGGAATTCGCCGCCGGCGAGGAAGCTGGCCGTCTCGCCGGAAAGGGCGGTGAGGTTCGGCTCGGCGAGGGTGTGGACCGCGCCCACCTGCTCGTTGAGCTTCAGGGTCGAAAGCAGATCCATGCCCAGGACATGCCCGGCGAAGCCGAGCGTGGTTCCCGCGCCCTGCGCGAATTTGTAGGCGGTCGAGGTGAAGGGAAGGCCCGTGGCGGGGTTGATAATGCCGAGGGGCACGTCGGTGATCGTGCCGGCATTGCCCTGGCCGACGCCGAAGATGAAGCCGTTGCCGCTGCCGCCGTCGACGTCGCGGCTGAGCAAATTGACTCCGATCTCCTTGACCAGCGTGCGGCTCACTTCGGCGATGGTGACCTTCAGCATCACCTGGAGCGGGGTCGCGCTCTTGAGGCGGCTGAGCACCTGGGTGCCCTCGCCGACATAGGCCTGGACGAGGCGGCTGGCCTCCTCGACGTCGGCCGGGGCGGCGACGGTACCGGTCAGAAGCACCATGCCGTTGATCGGCCGGGCCTGGATCTGCGCGTCCGGCATGGCGAGGCGCAGCAGCTCGTCGACCGAGCCGATATTGTTGCCGACCCGAACGTTGGCCGAATAGACGGTGCGGCCTGACCGGTCGGTGGCGAAGACGGTCGTCTCGCCGGGCGACTTGCCGAACAGGTAGATCTGGTTGGCCGAGCGCACCTGGACGTCGGCGATCTTGTCGTCGGCGACGAACAGGTCGGTCATGGCGCCGTCGAGACGCACCATCTGACCGGAGCCGACCGACAGGGTCACGTCGTTGGTCGGGCGTACGCTGGCCGGCTGGGCGAACGCCGGGGTGGCGACGCCGGCCGTCAGGCTGGCGGTGAGGACCGCGAAGATCGCGGTGCCGGCCGTTGCCCGGCGCTTCATGTTCAGCTTTGTCATCTTATTTGGCTCCGACCGGAACGATGGTGACACTGTTGCCGCGGGCGACCCGAACGGTGGGGCCCGTGGGAGTAGACGCCGGACCGGCGGGAGCCGCACGGCCCGAGGCGGCGAGCGCCATGGCGCTGAGGGCGTCCGCGATCTTGTCGTCGGGTGACGCCTTCTCCTTGCCGCTGCCGCTGCCGGGGACGGTGCTGCGCTGGAAGCGCGAGACATCGGATCCGGTCGTGTAGGTGGAAACGCCGTCGGACGGCTGGTTGGCGATGGCGAGCAGCATCTGGCGCTCCGCTTTGGGATCGCCGGACACCTTCACCTCGCCCGAGGCGATGGCCCGCTCGAGCTCGGCCGAATTGTCGGCGATCGAGCGCAGGGAAAGCGACAGGTCGCCGATCTTCTGGGCGACCGCGATCTTCTCGGCGAGCTTGGGCGTCGCCTCGAGCGTGACCATGGTGAAGCGCTGGACGACCGCCTTGCCGTCCTCGCCCTTCGCGTCCATGCGCTGGTCGGTGGCGAGCACCCGGACGTTGCGCATCACGGTCTCGGAGACCTTGAGCGGAAGTCCGTCGCCGCCGCCGGCCACTTCCTGGGTGAGGACGATGTCGACCCGGTCGCCCGGGAAGACGAAGCCGGCGACTCCGCTGGTCGCGGAGACGGCGACGGTGACGGCGCGCATCCCCGGCCCGAGCGCCGCGGCGAGGAAGCCGCGCTCGCCCGGCTTGATCAGCGAGCCCTGGGTGAAGGGCTGGCCGGCCGTGATCTCGTTGCGGACCACCGTTCCAACCAGGTCGGCCGGGCGGACGCCGGGCTTGCCCTTGATGTAGTAAGCGGGCTGGACGAGGCCTTCGGGCCAGCGCTGGAAGCGGAAGGATTCCGCGTCGATGATGGTTCCGACGGGCAGGGCTCGGGTCGCCACCAGCACTTCCGGGCCGGCGGGAACCGCGGGCTTGGCGGAGGCCGAAGGCGCTCCGGCTCCGCTGAACATGTTCTTCGCCGTGATGGCGGTGACCGCCGCGACGATGAGCGCGCCGATCAGCAGCACGAGCTTTTTCACATCCATGACGCCAGTCGCCTCCTCGCCCTCATACGGGCCTCACACATCAGACAAATTGGTTAAGAAACCGTTCGCCAAGCACCCAAAAACCACCAAAGGCGATGGCGATGCCGTACGGAATCTCCGGCTGGCCGGCGGCTTTCGCCATCCGATGCGCGGCCAGCATGGCGACGGTCAGGACCCCGCCCGCGATCGACATGACCGCGAGGAGTTTCACGACTCCTGCAAAAGGCAGCCACAAAGCGAGCGCCGCGGCCATCTTGACGTCGCCGCCGCCCATCGCTCCGAAGCGGAAGGCGATGGCGAACAGCCCGAAGACCGCCAAAGCGAGCCCGATCTGCAGGGCGACGCCCGGCCAAAGGCTCAGGCCGACGCTCCACCAGAAGGGTATCGCCATCAGGGCGATCGCCCCGTTCAGCCAGTTGGGGATCGTCCGGGTCCGCCAGTCGCCGATCGCCGCCCACAGCATTGCCGCGGCGAGCAGAGCGATGAAAAACCAGGAAAGACCCCCTTGCATGGGGACCAGGCACTAGACGTAACAGCTTTCGAAACCGTAACCGGCCCCATGCACAGTGAAGCGTTCGACCGCCGCGCCATCCCGTCCGACGCCCGCTTCGGCGAATGGAAGGCGGCGGACGGCTGGACCGTCCGGACGCTCGAGCGGATGCAGCAAGAGGGGGACCAGGCCCGCGGCAGCCTCCTCTTCGCCGGCGGCCGGGGCGACTTCATCGAGAAGTATCTCGAGGCGCAGGACCATTGGCATCGCCGCGGCTGGAACGTCACCGCCTTCGACTGGCGAGGGCAGGGGGCTTCGCAGGGCGACCTTCCCGGCGGCCATCTCGACCGCTTCGAGACCCTGGTCGAGGACCTCGCCGGGCTGATCGAGCACTGGCGCCGCGAGTCCCCCGGACCTCATGCCGTCGTCGCCCACTCGATGGGCGGGCACGTCCTCCTGCGAACGCTCGCCGAACGGCGCCCCAAGATCGACGCCGCGGTGCTGGTCGCCCCGATGCTGATGATCAACAGCGGGCCGATGCCGCCCTTCGCGGCCCAGTGGCTCGCCTCGACCGCCTCGCTGTTCGGCTGGAGCGGTCAGCCGGCCTGGCAGCAGCCCTCGCAGCCTCGGCCGGCCGGCTCGATGCGCCAGGCGATCCTTACCGGCTGCCCCGACCACTATTCGGACGAATTGTGGTGGTGGGAGAGGCATCCGCGCTTCGACCTCGGAGTTCCGAGCTGGGGCTGGCTGAAGGCCGCCTTCCAGTCCTGCGCGTCTCTGACCCCCGCAAGCCTGGCCGGAGTGGAGATTCCGGTCCTGCTGATCGGCACCGAGCGCGACCGGCTCGTCAGCCCGGCGGCGATCCGGCGGGCCGCCTCGCTCCTGCCCCGGGCCGAGCTCGTCATGTATGACGAGTCCGCCCATGAGATATTGCGCGAACGCGACGAGGTCCGCTTGAGGGCCCTGGACTCGATCGACGCCTTCCTCGACCGAAAAGCGGGCCGATGAGCTTCGATATCGCCATCGTCGGCGCCGGGATGGCGGGGGCGTCCCTCGCCGCCGAGCTCGCCGCCGGGGCCTCCGTCATCCTGATCGAGGCCGAGGACCAGCCCGGCTATCATTCCACGGGCCGCTCGGCCGCCTTCTGGGCGGAAAGCTATGGCGGCCCTTTCATCCAGCCGCTCACCACGCAATCGGGACCCTTCCTGGAGGAGCAGGGCTTCCTGAAGGCGCGCGGGGCGATCCACGTGGCGGATTCGGACGGGCTCGAGGCGCTGGCGGCGGTCGAGGCCGAGTTCGGGGACCGGGTCGCCTTCGAACGGCTCGACCGCCCGGCGCTCCAGGCCCTGCTGCCCGGCCTGCGCGAAGGCTGGGAGGCCGGCCTGCTCGAGCCGAGCTGCGCGGATATCGACGTCGCCGGCCTTCACGCTTTCTACCTCGCCCAGGCCCGCCGGCGGGGCGCGAAGCTGGCGACGAGGGCCGAGGTGCGGGCCTTGCTGCGGGAGGGCTCCGGCTGGACGGTGGAGACCAAGGCGGGAAGCTTTCGGGTGCGCACGGTCGTCAATGCCGCCGGCGCCTGGGCCGATCGCATCGCGGCGATGGCCGGCGCCGCCCCGATCGGCCTCCAGCCCTACCGGCGCACGCTCTCGCAGCTGAGGATCGATCCGCCCGCGCGGCCGGAACTTCCGCTGGTCATCGACGCGCTCGGGCGCTTCTACTTCAAGCCGGAGGCGGGCGGCCGGCTGTGGCTGAGCCCGCACGACGAGACTCCCTGCGACCCCTGCGATTGCGCGCCCGAAGAGCTGGACGTGGCCCTCGCCATCGACCGGCTGGAGGGCGTGGTCGAGTGGAAGGTGGAGCGGGTCGAGCGGAGCTGGGCGGGCCTTCGCAGCTTCGCCCCCGACCGCCGGCCGGTCTACGGCTTCGACCCGGGCGTCGCCGGCTTCTTCTGGTGCGCCGGGCAGGGCGGCTTCGGGATTCAGACCGCGCCGGCCGCGGCCAAGCTGGCGGCGGCGCTTCTGCTCGGACGGACGCCGGCGCTTGACCCGGAGCCTTATTCGCCCGGCCGCTTTCGCGAGGCCCGACGCTGACCCTGTTCCTGGTGGCGCTTGCGCCGGCCATGGACGCCTTCGCCGCCGATCGAGATCGATCTTCGTCGAGCACCCGTATTTCGGCGGCTGAAGGCGACATCCCGCTCATTCATATTTGAGCGCTCCGATCGGATTGGCCCGAGCCACCTTGAAGCTGTGCACCGCCACCGCCGCTCCGGCGATCAGCGCTGCGGCCAGGCTGGCCAGGAGGAAGGCCGACACCGGCATGTCGATCCTGAAGGCGAACTGGCCGAGCCATCGGCTGGCGACCAGGAAGGCAACCGGCCAGGCGATCAGATTGGCGGCAAGGACGGGTTTGAGCAGCTGCCACAGCAGGAGCCGGAAAATGTCGCCTGACCGGGCTCCGAGCACCTTGCGCAGGGCGATCTCCTTCGTCCGCCGCTCGACCGTAAAGGCGGCCATGGCGATCAGGCCGAGGCAGGAGATGATGATTGCGACGGCGGAGAAGAGGCTGAGCAGGGCCGCCTGGACCCGTTCGCGGGCGTAGAGCGCCTCGATCGCCTCGTCGAGAAACTCGCGATCCACGGCGTGGCCCGGAATGCGCCGGCTCCACATCCCGTCGACCGCGGCGAGGAAGCGCCTGGTGTCGGCGGTCCGGTAGCGGATCGAGATGGCGGTCCCCGGGGTTTCGTCGAGCCTGTAGATTTCCGGCCGCACCGAGCGATGCAGCGAGCGGAAGTGGAGGTCGGGCACCACACCCGTGACAATATAGGCCCGCCCGCCGCTGCGCAGGAGCTCGCCGACGGCCTGTGCCGGGTTGACGAAGCCGAGCGGGGCGAGGGCGGCCCTGTTTATCACCGCCGGGAAGACCGACCCGGCTTCGTCTTCATTCTCGGCCGCCCGGCGCATCGTGCCGGTGCTTCCGGCGAGCGGCCGCACTCCGTAGGTGGCGAAAAAGGCGGAATCGACCTTATGATAGCCGAGCTGGATCGGCTTGACCGAACCGGGCCGGTCGACCGAGACATTGTCTTCCGACGGATCGGACGGAACCGCCGAAGAGAGGGCGGCGGCGACCACGTCCGGGTGCCGGGCGATCTCGTCCCGGAAGGCCGCCGCGAGGTCCGTGCCTCCGGATCCTTCGGGCGCCCGAACGATCAGCATGTCGCTCCGGTCGAAGCCGAGATCGAGGTCGCGGGCGAACCGTGTCTGAAGGACGATCACCATGGTCGTCGCGATCAGCGCTATCGAAATGGCGAACTGGAGGATGACGAGCGCGCTCCGAAGCTTTCCGCCGGCGACCCGCGCGGCGCCGCGATTGAGCACCGAGGCGGGCCGGATGCGCGCCGCGACCACGGACGGGTAGAGGCCGGAGCCGAGCGCGGTGACGAGGATCGCGGCGCCGAGCAGGGCCCACAGCGCCCAGTCGCCGGCAAGGGCGGTGCCGCGCTCAAGGCCGAGCAGGCCGCCGAGCCAGGGCAAGGCGATTTCCGCGGCGGCCACCGCGAGCAGGGCGGCGAGGGCGACCAGGGTTACCGCCTCGACCATGAACTGGGCCAGGATCTGCCGCCCCCGCGCGCCCACCGTTTTGCGGAGTGCGACCTCGCGGGCGCGCAGGGTGGAGCGCGCGGCCGACAGGTTGGCGAAATTGATCGCGGCGATGAGCAGGATGAGAAGAGCGACCAGCGACAGCGCATAGATCGTCGTCCGGCTCGCGGGCGGCTTCATCGCGCCGATCGGCGCACCGTCGAAATGGACGTCGCGCAAAGGGATGAACCGGAATTTGTAGAATTCGTGAGGCGCCGTCTTCAGAAGCCCGGTCAGCCACTGGGGAAGGCTTCGATCGACGAAGGCGGGGAGACCCTTTTCGATCGCCGCGAGGTCGGCGCCCGGCTTCAGTCGCGCATATGTATGGAAATAGGCTCCGCCCCAGGCCTCCGGAATGGCCTTCGTCTCCTCGCCGGCGAGCGGGAAATAGCCTTCATGGGGAATGACGATGTCGAACTTCAGATGACTGTTGTGCGGGATCGTCTCGAACACCGCGCTGACGACGAAATCGCGCGGTTCGGGCGTTGCGATGACCAGCCGCCGCCCAATCGCGTCGGCGGTGCCGAGATATTTGCGCGCGGCCCGTTCGCTCAGCACGACGCCGATGGGCTCGCGCAGCGCGCGGTCGGCCGCGCCGGACCGAAGCGGCAGCGCGAGGAGTTCGAGGAAGTTCGGATCGGCGACGATCATGTCCTCGCGGAAAGGCCGCCCGTCGCGAAGGACGGTGAGGGGCGCCGGATAGGCCCGGGTGACGTCCTCGATCTGCGGGAAATCCTTCAGCAGCGCCTCGCGCATCGGGCCGGGGGCGAGGGCGATCTCGTTCGGCTCCTGGCCCGGCACCGTCTCGACCGTGTCGATCCGGTAGAGCCGCTCGGTGCGCGGAAGCCAGCTGTCGTAGCTAAGTTCGGAGCTGACATGGACGAAGATCAGGATCACCGAGGCCAGCCCGGCCGCCAGTCCCAGCAGGTTGACGGCGGAGAGGAAGCGCTGCCGCTCCATCGCCCGGAAGCACATCTTGAAATAGTGAAGCCACATCGCCGTCCGCCTCCGCCTGGATCGGAAAAGCGGAGCAAGCCCGCGCGGCACCGTCAAGTGCATCGATTGCGGGAATTGAGCCGAAGCGGGATATAACGTATCATGCCACTGGCCGCTGACCCTGGCAGGAGATCGCCATGTTCTTTCGATCCATGATCCTTGCGGCAGCTTTGCTGTCCGCTTCTTGCGCCTCGCCGCAGCCGGAACCCCGGGAGCCGGCGCCGAAGCAGGATGGGGCGGCTCCCGCACAGGTCGAGAGGCCGGCGCCGGCGGACGTCGTGGCGGGGCAGGCCGAGTTCGGGCTCGAGCTCTACCGCCGGCTCGGAGCCGACCCCGGTAACCTGTTCCTGTCGCCCGCGAGCGTCTCGATGGCGCTCGGAATGGTCCATGCCGGCGCCGAGGGCGAGACCGCGGCGGAGATGGAGCGGGCGCTTCGCTATCCGGAGGGGGGCGTTCACGAAGGCATGGCCGCCCTGCTCCGCAGCCTGCCGATCGCCGCGCAGGGCCGCCGGCTCAGCATCGCCAATGCCCTGTGGGTCCAGCAATCCTTTCCGCTGAAGCCCTCCTACGTCGAGACGGTCCGGCTTCATTACGGCGGCGGCGCCCGGCAGGTCGATTTCGTCGGGGCGCCGGTCGAGGCGATCGCGGCCGTCAACCGCTGGGCGGAAGGGCAGACCGCGGGCCGGATCAAGGGGATCCTCCAGCGCGAAAACGTCAACGACCGGACGCGCGTGGTGCTGACCAACGCCGTCTATTTCAAGGCCGACTGGCTGCTTCCGTTCCAGGCCGCCCAGACCCGGGCCAGGCCGTTCCGGCTGAACGGCGGCGGTTCGGTCTCGGTCCCGATGATGCGCCAGCGCGCCAATTTCAGGCTCCTCGAGACGCCGTCCTTCGAGGCCGTGGAGATGCCTTACAAGGGCGAGGAGCTGTCGATGCTGCTCTTCGTGCCCAAGGAGACCGGCAGCCTGAAGCGGTTCGAGCAGGCTCTGGAAGGGCAGGCGCTGCTCCGCTGGGCCGAGCAGCTGATGTCGAGCGAGCGCCGGGACCTCGAGCTCGTCGTGCCCAAGCTCGAGCTGGAAACGAGGGCCTCTCTCGTCCCGCAGCTCCAGGCGCTCGGCATGAGACGCGCCTTCACTCAGACGGCGCAACTGGGCGGCATGTCGCACGGCCGCCTTTATCTGAGCGACGTCCTCCACCAGACCTATTTGCGTGTCGACGAGAAAGGGACGGAGGCGGCGGCCGTCACCGCCGGGCTCGCGGAGATCGTCAGCATGCCGCGCCGGTTCCACGCAGACCGTCCCTTCTTCTTCGTCATCCGCGACAACCGCTCGGGCACCTTGCTATTCCTGGGCCGGATCGAGCGGCCGTCCCCTCCCGAGGCCTGAGCAACGCCTTGGAGCGTGGACGGCCTCCAGGCGTTTCCCGGCCATGAGACCGACGTTCCTGCCGCTGCTGGCGCTCGTCGCCTGCCAGCCTGTATCAGAGCCGGAGCCGGCCGCGCCGCCCCCACTTCCAGAGCCTGCGGCTCCGGCGGTCGTGCAGGCCTTGCCGAGGCACTGGATCGGCGTCTTCACCATGGTCGAGGCGAACGGCGTCCGCGCCGGCGCCGCGCAGTTCCAGCTGAGGCTTGGGCTGGAGGCGCCCAATCATTTCCGGGCGATAAGGGGCTGCTACACGCAGCAGGGCTTCCTCGAGCCTCGCGGCGGCGCCTGGGCCGTCCGTCAGCGCGGCGGCATACAGGTCGACGAGCAATGCCTCGCACGTCAGGTCGGCCTGGGCAGGGGGTCGCCGGAAGGGCTGTTCCAGCATCGCGAGATCGTCCTGTCGCCCCCCGGGCCACTCTGGATCGCCGAGGGGAATGCGCGCTGGACCTATCTCCCGAACCCGGCCGCGCCGCCCTTGCCGCCCCCGCCGCCGCCTCCCGCGCCGCCTCGGCCCATGGGGTCGCCCGGAGGCGGGATCGACGAGTCAAACCTGGACGCCGCCGAGGCGCTCTATCGCCATCAGATCGGGAACAACGCCTCCGGCGGCCAGCGCAACGTCGCTTTGCTATGCCTCGGCGCGGGCACCGGTCCGGACCGCCTGTCGGACCCGCCGGCCGGCCTGCTCGCCCGCTTCGGCCGCCATGATCCACCCGTGAAGGGCTTCTCGGCCTGCCGGTGGAACGATGTCCGCTGGGCCGACCGGGCGACCGGCGCCCGGGCCATCGTCCATTACGTGACCGACCTGTCCTGCACTTCGGCCAGCCGCTGCACGGCGCGGGGCGGCTATCTCGAAGGCAATCTCAGCGCCTCGGGCAACCGCTACGAGCTGGAGCGCGGGAACGGCCGCTGGCAGGTCACCGCCGACGCGATGGAATGGATTTCCTGAACAAAAGGGAAGCGCCCAGGCCGGGCGTCAGGAGGCGAGCCGATCCTCCACCTCCAGCAGCCGGGCCTGCAATTCTTCCCATGCCGGCCCTTCCAGCTCGAGCGCGGCCTGCCGGCCGAGCAGCCGGGCTTCCTCGAGGAGGGCCGTCCTGCGCCGCCTCGACGTCGCTCCGACGGCGATCCCGGCGAGCGCCTCCAGGAATATCTTGGCCGCGATCGGGCTTCCGGCCACCGAAGGCCGCATGGCGCCGAAGCTTCGGTTGAGATAATGCCCGAAATCGTCGGCGATCGGCCTTACCCTTTCCTTGTCATATCCCTGCTGCTCGGGGCCCTCCACCAGGTTGCGGTCCGCGAGCCTGGCCAATGCGGCCGCCTGCCAGTGGAGGCTGGTGACGGCGGTGAAGGGATCGTTCACCCCGGGCGAGAGCGCCCGAAGCCCGATCTCGACCAGCTCGTCGATGAGGAATTCGAGATCCTGCTCCGGCGTTCTCGAATTGCCCAGGGAGAAGCAGTCCAGCACGGCCGCGGCGAGAGCGGGGTCGGCCGGGCCGGGCGAGACGTCGACCACCGGCAGATGGGGATGGATGAAGTCGCCGGTGCGGACGGCGAGGGAGAATATCGCGCCGTGGCGCCGGGCCAGCGAGTCGAGCTCGTGGAAGTCGATGATCTCGACATAGCCGACGCCGGTGGCGGCAATCGGCTCGCCTCCGGCCTGGGGCGGCGGCTCCTCCGACCCTCCTTGCGCGGGAAACCTGTCCTCGATGTCGGCGATCAGGCGACGCCCAATTCCGCCCAGCACCGTGTTGATCCGGATGCTGGCCGGGATGTGATGGAGGAAGTAGACGAGCATGGCCACGGCCAGCATCACGGACGCGCTCGAGACGAGCATCGAGAGCTGGGGAACGAAGGCCGACGCCGCCTCGGCGGCCGTCTCGCCCGGGGCCGGCGCCTCCTCCGTGTTGCGGACGGTTCGGAGCACCAGGAGGTTGTAGACGAAGGTCGCGATGAAGATCCCGAGCGACACCTGGTTGCCGCGGTCGTTCATGAAGTTGTTGAGGAGTCGCGGCCCGTAATTGCCCGAGGCATAGGCCACCGCGGCGATGGTGATGGCGAACACCGTCGAGGAGATGGCGATCATCCCGCTCGCGATGACGGTGAGCTGCGCCCTCGCGCCTTCCGGACGGCTTCCCTCGAACCATTCGAAGGCGGCGAGCCAGTGCGAGCCCCAGGTCCTGTCCAGGTGGATGGTCGTCCCGGCAAGGGCCACGGCGGCCACGGTCAGGATGGCGGGGATGAACCAGTAGCTCGCCTTGACGGCGAGCCAGGAGGCGCGGAACCTGCTCCTCATGGAGGGCCGGGGTCTTGGGCGGGCGCAATCATCAGGCCCGGCAACGAGCGCGCGTCCAATTGGTGCCGATTCGTCGTCTCGGCGCGAGTTGCGGCGGGATCCCTCGGTCGGGGATTGGAGCGGCGCGCAACCAATGCGGATCGTTGAACGTCCATCTCCCGGGTCCCGCGATTGCCGCGGGAGCCCATTCGATGCCGCCGCCCGGAACAGCCTCCCATGATGCACCTGCTTCGACTGCTGATGTCCTGGTCCGTCCGGCGGGTGCTTCTGTTCGTGCTGCTCATCGCGGCGATGGTCGCCTTCGTCCAGGTGAGGAGCGCCTACCAGCGTGTGCCCGAGCTCAGGCAGGAGGTCGCGGCCCTGGAGCGGCAGCAGGGTCTGCTCGAAGCGGAAGTGGGCCGTCAGCGGCAGCAGGCCGAGGCCGCCCTCGGGGCGATAGAGGGCGCCGAGGAACCGGCGCTTCGCCGGCGACTGGCGGACGTCCGCTCCGCCATCGCCGCCCAGGAGGGCGGCCGGGGCGGCGGGCTGGGCCTCGCGCTCGATGCGGCGCGGGGCGACGGCAATGCGGTCGCTCGCGAGCTTGCCGGCCGCTTCCGCCTGCAGCTCCTGCGCCGTGAGGAGGCGGTCATCGTCGCCCGGCTCGAGTCGATCCGGCTCGGCGGCCAGGTGAACGGCCTCGTCGCGAGGGTCCGCGCCCTCGACTCGAGGATCCGCTCGCTGGAGCAGAGCATCGCCGAGATCGAACGCCGGTTCCCGGTGCTCGCCCGGGTCGAGCGGGTGCCCGTCGTCCGGCAAATCGAAGGCCCCTGGCGGGTGCTGAGGGCGGCGCGGCAGGAGCTCGCTTCGGCGAGAGCCGAGCGGCAGCGCCTCGTCGGACTCTATCGCGCCGCCCGCGGCGGGTTCGAGCAGGCGGGCCTCGCCTACCGGAAGAGCCGGGCCGCGGTGAGCGAACTTCCGGCTCCGACCGGCGAGCTCCGGCAGCGGATCGCCGCGAAGCGCGATCAGCTCGCCGGCCATTGGGCGAACAGGGTCTGGGAGGCGGTGAAGCCGGTGCTCGGCTGGGCCCTCTGGCTGATGCTTCTGATCCTCCTGGCGCCGCCGGCGGTGAAGGCCTTCTGGTTTTTCGTCGTCGCCCCGTTCGCGTCGCGTCTGCGGCCGATCAGGATCGGCCGTCCCGGCGGCGGCGAGCTGCGCTGGGCCGGCGAGCGCCTCGCCGGCGGGGAGTCGGCGGGCACGGGCAGCGCCGTCTCCCGCCGCCTGCTTCTCCGGCCCGGCGAGGAACTGCTCGTGCGCCCGGAATATCTGCAGAGCTCGGTCGTCGGCGCACGGGCGGATTCCCAGCTTCTCCTCAGCCCCGCGCTTCCCCTCGGAAGCCTCGCCACCGGACTCGTCGGCCTCACCCGAATCCGGGCGGAGCGCGAGACCAGCGCGGCCGTTTCCGCGGGCAAGGACCTGATCGACGAGATCGCCGTGCTCGAAATCCCGGAAGGCTCGGCAATCGTCTTCAGGCCGCGAAGCCTCGTCGGAGTCGTGCTTGCCGGCGGGCAGCCCCTCCGGCTCGAACGGGTCTGGAGGGCCGCCTGCCTCATGTCCTGGCTGACCCTTCGGCTTCGGCACCTGGTCTTCCACGGCCCCTGCGCGCTGATCGTGAAGGGCGCCCGGGGAGTCGCGCTCGAGCCCGCCGCCGGAGGCCGGCGAGTCGCCGACGCCGCCACCCTGGGCTGGAGCGCGGGCCTCGACTATTCGGTCACCCGAAGCGAAACCTTCCTCGCCTACCTCACCGGCAAGCAGAGCCTCTTCCACGACCG
>JASLBD010000047.1 GCA_030146745.1 Allosphingosinicella sp.
CTCTCGATATGGCGGCTCGCCAAGATGACACTCCGAGCGCTCACAGCAGCAATCCTAGGCGCCCTCTCGATCGCCACAATCACAAGCCACCCGCCATGGTGGCTCAGACTGCTGGCTGAACCACCGAGAAAACGATCCATAATAGCCGCGAGGGCGATAAGTTAGCGCCTATGGGACTTGATCCGGGATCCACCTTCTTGCGCT
The DNA here is from genome assembly GCA_030146745.1 of Allosphingosinicella sp. The sequence continues at coordinate 205 of JASLBD010000047.1, forward strand.
ACCGCACGAAAGGAAGGTGGATGCCGGATCAAGTCCGGCATGACGAGACGGTGCAGATTTGACGAGACGGTGCAGATTTAGCGCCCGCCGCCCGCCTGCGAGTTTCTCCGTCAGATTATCGGGTCGATCCGCCCCGGTATCTGCTGCTCGCTCGCCAGATAGGAGACACGCTCCACGAAGTCGCCGAGCCGCTCGCCCGGCTGCCGCTCGCGCGCATAGCGGCCGAGCAGGTCTTCGAGAACGCCCAGGATCTCGGCGTCGCCGACATTCTCGCGGACCATCCGGGCCAGCCGTTCGCCGTGGAAGCCGCCGCCGAGGTAGAGATTGTACTTGCCCGGGGCCCGGCCGGTCAGGGCGATCTCGGCGACATAGGGCCGGGAACAGCCGTTCGGGCAGCCGCTGATCCGGAAGCTGATCGGCTCGCCCAGCAGGCCGTGCGCTTCGAGGATCGCTTCGATCCGCCCGAGGATGTCGGGCAGGTAGCGCTCGGCCTCGGCCATGGCGAGACCGCAGGTGGGGAGGGCGACGCAGGCGATCGAGTTGCGGCGGATCGCGCTCTCCGGCTGGCCGGCGAGGCCGTGCCCGACGAGCAGCGCTTCGATGGCGGGCCGGTCCTCCGCCGCCACGCCCGCCACGATCAGATTCTGGTTCGGAGTGACCCGGAAGGTGCCGCGATGCACCTGCGCGATCGCCCGAAGCCCGTCGAGCCAGGACCGCCCCGGCCGGTTGGCGAGGCGGCCGCTCTCGACATAGAGGGTGCAGTTGGAGCGCCCGCTACCGGTCTCGCGCCAGCCGAACGAATCGCCGTTCGAGGTGAAGTGGAAGGGCCTCGCCGGCTCGAGCGGGGCGCCGAGTCGCGACTCGATCTCGGCCTTGATCCAGGCCAGCCCCTTGTCGTCTATCGTATATTTGAAGCGGGCGCGGTTGCGCTCGGCGCGGTTGCCGTAGTCGCGCTGGACCGACATCACCGCTCCGGTCGCGGCGACCAGCCGGTCCTTGGGGATGAAGCCGACGACGTCGGCGAGCCGGGGATAGGTGAGGGGCTCGTTCTCGGTCCGGCCCATGCCGCCGCCGATGGCGACGTTATAGCCTTCGAGCCCGTCCGGGCCCTCGATGGCGATGAAGCCGAGATCCTGGGTGTAGACATCGATGTCGTTGGACGGCGGGACGACGAAGCCGATCTTGAACTTCCGCGGCAGATAGGTGGCGCCGTAGAACGGTTCCTCCTCCTCGTTCGACGAAGCGACCTTCTCCTCGCCGTACCAGATTTCGTGATAGGCGCGGGTCTTGGGCAGATATTCGTCGCTGACCGTCCGGGCGGCTTCGACGACCTCGGCGTGGAGCTCCGAATCCCCGGGATCGGCGGCGCACATGACGTTGCGCGAGACGTCGCCGCAGGCGGCGACGGTGTCGAGCAGGGCTTCGTGAAGGCCCTGGATGGTCGCCCGCACGTCTTCCTTGAGGACCCAGTGGAACTGGAAGGTCTGGCGGGTGGTGAGCCGGAGCTGCCCGCCGCCATGGGCGCGGGCGAGCGCGTCGAGCTTCAGCCATTGCTCGGGCGTGCAGACTCCGCCGGGAAGCCGAACCCGGATCATGAAGCGATAGGCCGGCTCCAGCTTCTGGCGCCGCCGCTCGTCGCGCAGGTCGCGGTCGTCCTGCTGGTACATTCCGTGGATCTTCATCAGCCGCGTGTCGTCGGTGGCGACGGCGCCGGTGATCCGGTCGAGCAGGCCGGTGGCGATGGTTCCGCGAAGATAGTTGCTGGCCTTCTTCAGCCGCTCGTCGGCGCTCAGCCGGTCGAGCGGCTGGGAGAGGTCCTTGCTCCGGTCGTTGAGGATAACTGCGTCGGCCATGTCAGTAGACGTCCCGCTGATAACGGCGGCTGCGCTGCAGCTCGCGGACATATTCCTCGGCGCCCTCGCGCTGGAGGCGCCCCTCCTCGGCGACGATCGAGATCAGGGTCTCGTGAACGTCGGGCGCCATCCGCGCCGCGTCGCCGCACAGATAGAAATGGGCGCCGTCCTCGAGCCAGGCGAAGATCTCGCCGGCCCGCTCGGCCATCCGGTGCTGGACGTAGGCCCTGCCGCCCTGATCGCGCGAGAAGGCGACGTCCATGCGGGTGAGCAGGCCGTCCTTGAGCCAAGCCTGCCACTCGGTCTGATAGAGGAAGTCGCTCCGGAAGTTGCGCTCGCCGAAGAACAGCCAGGATTTGCCGCTCGCGCCGCGCGCCTCGCGCTCCTGGAGGAAGGCGCGATAGGGGGCGATGCCGGTGCCGGCGCCGATCATGATGATCGCCTTGTCGTCGCCGGGAAGGCGGAACTGCTCGTTCGCCTGGATGTAGACGGGCAGGCTGTCGCCTACTTCCGAACGATCGGCGAGTTGAGCGGAAGCGACTCCGTGGCGGGGCTCGCCGTGGAGCTGGTAGCGGACCGGGGCGAGGGTGATGTGCGCTTCGTCGGGCATCGCCGAGAGGCTGGACGAGATCGAGTAGAGGCGCGGCTGGAGCGGCCTCAGGCCGGCCACGAATGTTTCGGAATCGACGCCTTTCGACGGGAATTGCCTGACTATGTCGATGATGTGGTGGGCGCGAAGCCAGGCCTGGCGCTCTGCCTTGCCTTCGTCCCCGCTCAGCCGCCGGAGCTCCGCCGCGCCGGTCAGGGCGGCCCAATGGTCGAGGAAGCGGGGCGGGGTGATCGCGATCTCGAAATGGCTTTCGAGCGCTTCCGCCAGAGTCGTCGACGCGCCCTTCACATCGAGCCCGGAGTCGCCGGAGAGGCCGGTCGCGTCGAGCAAAGCGGCGACTACGGCGGGGTCGTTGCGGGTGACCACGCCCAGCGCGTCGCCCGGCTGGTAGACCAGACCCGAGCCGGCGATGTCGAGCTCGACATGGCGGGTCTCCTTGGTCGAGTCGCGGCCGACGATGGTGAGATTGTCGATGATCCGGGCCGGGAACGGATTGCGCTTGTCGTGCGCCGCCGCCGCCGGGAAGGTCGGCTCGGCCGAGGCGGACGCCTCGCAGGCCGCGCCGGCCTGGGCGACGAGCAGGGCCAGCGCCTCGGAGCGCCACTGCGCCGCCGTCTCGTCATAATCGACGTCGCATTCGACCCGTTCCGAAAGCCGGGCCGCTCCGAGCGCCTCGAAGCGCCGGTCGAGGCGCCGGCCGGCTTCGCAGAAATGCTCGTAGGTCGAATCGCCGAGCGCCAGGACGGAATAGCGAAGCTCGGGAAGCTTGGGCGCCTTCGGACCTTCGACATATTCGAAGAAATCGAGCGCCGGCTGGGGCGGGTCGCCCTCGCCGTGGGTGCTGACGATGAGGAGCAGGTCCTGCTCCTCCCTCAGCCGACGCGGCTTGTAGCGGGCCATGTCCTCGACCTGCGCGACCAGCCCCTGGTCCGCCGCGGCCGCGGCGAAGGCCTTGGCGAGCCCCGCGCAATTTCCCGTCTCGCCGCCGTGAAGCACGGTCAGGGTCCGGATCGCGGCCGCGGCTCCGGCGGGAAGGGCGCCGTCGCCGGCGAGCCGGGCGATGCCGGCCTCGAGGCCGGCGAAATAGCCGCTGATCCAGCGCGCCTGCTCGGGCGTGACCGAGCCGCTCAGGGCTTCGACCTGGCGGCGCTGCTCGAGGCTGAGCGTGTCCGCCGGGAAAGGATTCAGATGACCCATTCGGCTTCCCCCTCCTGATCGAGATCGGCCGGCGCGACCTGACGGCCCGGCCATGCCTCGGCGGCCGGGACGTCGACCGCGACGAGGATGTGCAGGCCCGCCCGGCTCATCAGGCCCGCGACGGCGCGGACCCGCCGGATATGCTCGGCCATGTCGGCGGGGCCGTCGGCGAGGTCGCTGCTGAGGTTTTCGCGAAGCGAGGCTTCGTCGAGGATGAAGCTCATCCGGCCCATCGCCTGGAGCTTCTGCTGCGCCCTGGCGGCGATCTCGGCGCGCTCTTCGGGAGCGACTGAGTTGAGCCAGATGATCCGGTCCGCCTCGCCGGTCGCCCGGTCGAGCCTGGCCCCGCGCGGGAAGCCGTCGATCATTCCGGCGGCGGCGGTGGCGTGGCTGAGCTTGTCGATGAGGATGAAGGCGCCGAGCTCGCGGCCCCGGACATAAGGGATTGCGGCGACCTCGCGGTCGAGCCTCAGTTCGCAGCGGCCGATGTCGTTCAGGGCGAGCAGGCGGGCGCCGCTCGGTCGGCCGGTGTCGACCTCGACGATATGCTCGACCCTGCTCACCGTCGCCGAGACAATGCTCGCGCCGATCTTCAGCCAGTAGGAGCGGCCGGGCGCGAGCGGCTCGTCCGACATCCAGACGAGGTTGGCGACGAGGCCGTCGGCGACCTGGGGCGGCGAGGCGGCGGAAGCGATCACCTCGCCGCGCGAGCAGTCGACCTCGTCGGTGAGGGTGAGGGTGACCGACTGGCCTTCGACGGCGCGGTCGAGGTCGCCGTTCAGGGTGACGATCCGCTCGACGTGCGAGCGCCGGCCGGAGGGGAGGATGACGATCTCGTCGCCCGGACGCACGGTCCCGCCGGCGATCCGCCCGGCATAGCCGCGGAAGCGGCTGTCGGGGCGGTTCACCCACTGGACGGCCATGTGGAAATGGTTGGAATCGGGCCGCGCGGCGGCGATCGGGACGGTCTCGAGATGCTCGAGCAGGGAGGGGCCCTCGTACCAGGGGGTGGCGGGGCTGGGAGAGGCGATATTGTCGCCGGTGAGGGCGGCGATCGGGATGGCGGTGAAGGCGCCGATGCCGATCTCGTCGGCGAAGGCTCGATAATCTCCGATGATCGCCTCGAACCGCTCCCGGCTGTAGTCGACCATGTCCATCTTGTTGACGGCGAGGACGACGTGGCGGATCCCGAGCAGGTGGACGAGGTGGCTGTGCCGCCGGGTCTGGGTGAGAACGCCCTTGCGGGCGTCGATGAGGATGATGGCGAGGTCGGCGGTCGAGGCGCCGGTCACCATGTTGCGGGTATATTGCTCGTGGCCGGGCGTGTCGGCGACGATGAACTTGCGCTTCTCGGTCGCGAAGAAGCGGTAGGCGACGTCGATGGTGATGCCCTGCTCGCGCTCGGCGCTGAGGCCGTCGACGAGAAGGGCGAAATCGAGGTCTTCGCCTTGGGTGCCGGACCGGCGGCTGTCCGCCTCGAGCGCCGCGAGCTGGTCCTCGAACAGCATCTTGCTGTCGTAGAGCAGCCGGCCGAGCAGGGTCGACTTGCCGTCGTCGACCGAGCCGCAGGTCAGAAGCCTCAGAAGCGACTTGCTCTGGCTGGCCTCGAGAAAGGCTTCGACTTCGGCGAAGGCGGGGTCGGTGGCCGGTTCGTGCAGGGCGGTGGCCATCTAGAGCGCCGAGAATTGAGGCTGAATCGTCATCCCGGACTTGATCCGGGATCCATCTTCTTCGAGCGCTTGCGAGGGAGGAAGAAAGGTGGATGCCGGATCAAGTCCGGCATGACGAACGAAAGAGGCTACGGTCATCCCGGACTTGATCCGGGATCCATCTTCTTCGAGCGCTTGCGAACGAGGAAGAAAGGTGGATGCCGGATCAAGTCCGGCATGACGAACGAAGTAAACTGTTCCGGGCATGCTCAGAAATAGCCTTCCTGCTTCTTGCGCTCCATGCTGGCCGCGCCGTCATGGTCGATGGCCCGGTTCTGGCGCTCCGAGGTAGTGGCGAGAAGCATCTCGCGGATGACCTGCGGCAGGGTCGTCGCCCGGCTCTCGACGGCTCCGGTGAGGGGGTAGCAGCCGAGCGTCCGGAAGCGCACCGAGCGCTGCACCGGCACTTCGCCCTCGCGCAGCGGGAAGCGGTCGTCGTCGACCATCAGGATCATGCCGTCGCGCTCCACGGTCGGCCGAGGCGAGGCGAGATAGAGCGGGACGATGGGGATGTTCTCGGCATAGATATATTGCCAGATGTCGAGCTCGGTCCAGTTGGAGAGGGGGAAGACCCGCATCGACTCGCCGCGCGACTTTCGGGCGTTGTAGAGCGACCAGAGCTCGGGCCGCTGGTTCTTCGGATCCCAGCGGTGGTGGGCGGAGCGGAAGCTGAAGATGCGTTCCTTGGCCCGGCTCTTGTCCTCGTCCCGCCGCGCGCCGCCGAAGGCCGCGTCGAAGCCGTGGAGATCGAGCGCCTGACGGAGCCCTTCGGTCTTCCACAGGTCGGTGTGGAGGCTGCCGTGATCGAACGGGTTGATCCCGCGCCGCTCGGCTTCGGGATTGCGGTGGACGATCAGCTCGACGCCCGCTTCCGCGGCGACCCGGTCGCGCAGCGCGTACATGTCGCGAAACTTCCATGTGGTGTCGACATGGAGGAGCGGGAAGGGCGGCGGCGCCGGGAAGAAGGCCTTGCGGGCGAGGTGGAGCATCACCGCGCTGTCCTTGCCGACCGAATAGAGCATGACCGGCCGCTCGGCCTCGGCGACCACTTCGCGAAGGATGTGGATGCTCTCGGACTCGAGCTGCTCGAGATGGGTGAGGCCGCGGGTGAGGAAGGTTGCCGGGGCGTTCACGACAGGGCCTCCGAGCGCCGGAACGGGACGATGGCGGCGCCGACGGCCCGTTCGCGGGCGACCCGGCCGATGACCACGGTCACCGGAGCTCCCGCGGGCAAAGAGGCGGCGAGGTCCTTGATCGTCGCGATCGTCCCGGCGACCTGCGCCTGGGCGGGCAGGGTGGCGGAGGCGATCGCCACCGCCGGCGTATCGGGGGACAGGCCGGCGGCGATGGCGGCGCGGGCGAGCTGGCCCAGGGTGGCGCGCGGCATGTAGACGATGGTGGTGGCGGCGGGATCGGCGATCGCCTTCCAGTCGAGGTCGCGGGGCAGCCGGCCGTCTGCGCCGTGGCCGGTGACGAACTGGATCCGCCGCGCCTCCCGGCGTTCGGTCAGCGAGAAGCCCAGAGCGGCGGCCGCGCCCTGCGCGGCCGAGATTCCGGGGACGATCGTCACCTCGATGCCGGCGGCGCGGCAGGCGTCCAGCTCTTCGGTGGCCCGGCCGAAGACCAGCGGATCGCCGCCCTTGAGGCGGACGACGTTCTCGCCAGCGAGTGCGAGCTCGACCATCCGGGCGTTGATGTCGGACTGCCGGCAGGAGGGGCCCCGCCCGGTCTTGCCGACGGCGACTCGCTTCGCTTCGCGGCGGGCGAGCTCGAGTATCTCCGGGCCGACCAAGTCGTCGTAGAGGATGGTCGTCGCCGACTGGAGCGCGCGCACCGCCTTCAGGGTGAGCAATTCGGGGTCGCCCGGGCCGGCGCCGACCAGCGTGACCCGGCCCTGGCGGCGGGGCTGCGGCTCGATCAGGGAATCGGGCCCGTCGGGCAAGCCGCCGGCCCAGGCGCGCTCGACGAAACGCTCCCAGAAGGCGCGGCGGTCGCTGAAGCTTTTCACCCGCTGCTTGAGCCGGGGCCGCAAGGCCTGCGCCGCTTTCGCCCAGGCGGAGAGGCCGAGCGGAAGGACGGCCTCGATCCGGGCGCGGATCGACTGGCCGAGCATCGGCGCCGCGCCGCCCGTGGAGATGGCGAGGACGACCGGCGAACGGTTGACGATGGTCCCGAACTGCACGTCGCACAGGTCGGTCTGGTCGATGACGTTGACCGGAACGCCCGCCGCCCGCGCCGCGGCGACGAAGCGAAGGGCCTCGTCCCGGCTTCCGGGATCGGCGACGGCCAGAGCGGCGCCTTCGAGGTCGGCCGGAGTCCAGCCCCGCGGGAGGATGGTGAGCGCCGGGATCGCTTCGAACTTCACTGCGTCCTCGCCGGCTAGGACCAGCACCTCGGCTCCGGCGGCGGCGAGAAGCTCGGCCTTCCAGACGGCGCCGTCCGAGCTGCCCGCGACGACCGCCCTTCGGCCCTCCAGGCGGTGGAAGAGCGGGAGGTTGGCGAGCGGCGCTATCCGGGCGGGAGTCGCCACCGGCTCGCGCTGCGGGGGCCGCAGGGCATTAGCGCGGCTCATGCCGCCTTGCTCCGCACCAGCCGGCCGTCGGCCCCGACATGGAGGCCGCATTCCCTGGCCTCGTCGGTCTCCCACCACCAGCGGCCGGCCCGCTCCGGCTCGCCGGGAGCGACGGCGCGGGTGCAGGGCTCGCAGCCGATCGACGGGAAGCCCTGCGCGTGGAGCGCGTTGACCGGGACGCCTTCGGCGGCGCAAAAATCGGCGAGCCGCTCGCGGGTCCAGTCGAAGAGGGGTGCGAACTTGACCAGCTCGCGCTCCGGATCCCAGGCGGCGAGCTCGACGATGGCGCGGCCGGCCGACTGGTCCGCCCTCAGCCCCGTCACCCAGGCGGCGGCGCCGGCCAAAGCGCGGCCGAGCGGCTCGACCTTGCGGACCTGGCAGCACCCGAGGCGCGCTTCCTTCGAGCCGTAGAAGCCGTTGATCCCGGCCTCCGCGACGAAGCCGGCGAGGGCCGCCTGGTCCGGATGCCAGGAGCGGATTCGCACTCCGTAGCGCCGCTCCGTCTCCTCCCAGACCTTATAGGTCGACGGGAAAAGGCGGCCGGTGTCGAGGGTCGAAACCTCGATGTCGAGCTTGCGGGTGAAGATGTGATGGGCGACGGCCTGATCCTCGAGGCCGAAGCTGGTCGTGAAGACGATTCGTCCGTCGAGCCCCGCCCGCAGGCCTTCGAGCCGGTCGCCCGGATCGGCCGAAGCCGGCTGCGCGGAAAACAGGGCGAAGGCGTTCATGCGGCGGCCCGGCGCCCGGAGCGACGGCGGGACATAAAGGTTCGAAACCGGATCACTGTTAGAATATCCTTCTAATTCCAGCGGAGGCGCCGCAACTTCCTTTCAGGCACGAATTGCCCTGTCCGGTCCTTGAAACCCCAAGGTATCCGCCAAAAAGCACGTCTTCAATGGGCGGATGCAAAAGGCGCTATTATTGCCGGTCCTTGCGCGTTATTAGAATAATATACTCACATCCGGGCAGGGATTGGATGGACGCCACCGACCTCAAGATATTGGCCATCCTTCAGGAGGACGCCTCCGTGTCGGTCGGCGAGATCGCCAGCCGGGTGGGGCTGTCGCAGACGCCGTGCTGGCGCCGCATCCAGCGACTCGAGGAAAAAGGGGTGATCCGCCGCCGGGTCGCCTTGCTCGATCCGCATGCCATCGGAGTCGGCCTCACCGTCTTCGTCGAGATCGAGACGGGCGACCATAGCAAGGCCTGGCTCGACCGCTTCGCCGAGGCCGTGCTCGCCATGCCCGAGGTGATGGAGGTTCACCGGATGGCCGGCGACGTCGATTACCTC
>JASLBD010000096.1 GCA_030146745.1 Allosphingosinicella sp.
TTTGCGTGCCGGCTTTCCGCCATGTGTCCCGGCGCGCGGCCCGCCGGCCTCCGTCACGGCCGTTTTTTACTACCGCCGCCGCTCCGGTATTCGCCCCCTCGCGGCCCCCGATATGGTCCGATTCCCGGAGCGTCGGCGGAAGAAATATCCTGCATTGCCGGAGGCCGTCGGACGCCGCGCAGGCACACTTGCCGGAAAGCAGGCACGAAAAAGCCCCGCCGTCTCCGGCGGGGCCCTGGCCTCTCGGCTCACTCTTCGGGTTGGATCAGTTCGCGGCGGCGGGGCCGCCGATGGCGATCCGGCTGGCGGCGGCGGCGCGCTGCTGGACCGACTGCAGATAGCTGGTCGACTGAAGGAAGGGGACCGGGTTGACCGCCTTGCCGTCGATTCGGACCTCGTAATGGAGGTGGCTTCCGGTCGAGCGGCCGGTCGAGCCCATCAGGCCGATCATGTCGCCGCGCTTGACGCGCTGGCCGGCCCTGACGAGGGACTTGGAAAGGTGGCCGTAGCGGGTCTGGATGCCGTGGCCGTGCTCGAGCTCGACGAGGTTGCCGTAGCCGCCGCTATTATATTCGGAGCGGCCCACCGTCGCGTCGGCGGTGGCGTAGATCGGGGTTCCGATCGGGCCGGCGAGGTCGATCCCGGCGTGCATCGCGGCGCGGCCGCGGAAGGGATCGGAGCGGACCCCGTAGCCGGAGGTGAAGTTGGTGCCGCGGACCGGTTCGGTCGACGGGATGGCGACGGTGCCCTGCTCGAGCTGGTCGAGCCTGGTCCAGCTGTTGAACAGCGCCTTGAAATTGGGGTCGGCGGCGCGGACCGTCTCGACCGCCTCGAACGGACCGCCGGTTCCGGAATGGAGGCGACGCGGATCGAGGCCGAGGCGGCGGACTTCGCGGGCGGTGATCTGGTAGCGGCGCTGGGCGGCTTCCTTGATCACGGCGACGTCGGCCTGCATCGCGGCGAGCTCGCGCTCCATGCGGGCGACGTCGGCGCTGGAAGGCGCGCTGGCGGCGCTGGCGAGCTGGGCGGCCGCGAAGAGCGACCACATGAGCAGCATGAAGGCGGCGAAGGCGGCCGAGGCCTGGACCCCGGAACCGACCCGGACCCGGCGCAAGGCCTTGCCGTCATGGAGAAAAATATCGCGCGGCTTGAACATCGTACGGAACATTCCGAAGCGCCCCGCATTGTTTGTCTTGGTCAGCACCATCAATTCCCCGACTGGCCGCCCCTTACTGGGCGCGGCCACGCACAAGCGCGACCGGAAGCATTTAAATCCAAGGCGGTTTCCGCCCCCTCGATGACGTCAGGGAAGGCCCCCTCCGCGACGTGTGACCGGAGACTGTTAAACATCTCCTGCCACGGCAAGCGCCGTGTAGTAATCGCGGGACAGACCGGCTTCATCGCGCGCCGAATCGTTGAATGGAGGCTTCAGAACGCCTCTGAAGTGGGCGCCGACCAATCGTTTCCAGCTCGAAACAGGCGCGATTCCGCGCGATTCACAGCCCCATCGGAACCATTTCGAGCCCGCCGCGACATGCCTTATCTCGTCGCGGTAGATCCGGCCGAGGATCGCCGCCGAACGCGTGTCGCCGGCCGTCTCGAACCGGGCCACCGCCGCCGGAGTGACGTCGAGCCCGCGCGCCTCCAATACCATCGGAACGACCGCCAGGCGCGCGAGCGGGTCGCCGGCCGTTTCCGCCGCCGCTTCCCACAGGCCGTCATGGGCAGGCAGGTCGCCATAAGCCGAGCCGAGCGTTCGGAGGCGCCGGTCGAGCAGCGCGAAATGCATCGCCTCGTCGGCGCCGACCCCGAACCAGTCGTCGACGAAGGCCGGAGGGAAATCGCCGCCGAACCGGCCGGCCAGGTCGAAGGCGAGGTCGATCGCGGAGAATTCGATATGGGCGAGCGCGTGGAGCATCGCGATCCGCCCCCGCTCGGAGCCGCCGCGCCCGCGCTTGGGCATTTGCGAGGGCGGCAGCAGCTCCGGCCGGTCGGGCCGGGCCGGCGAGTCCGGCATTGCGAGGTCGAACGCATGCTCGAGCCCGCCGCGGCGCCAGGCCCGGGCGGCGGCGCGGGCGACGCGCACCTTGGCCTTCGGCTCGGCGGCGAGGAGGACGTTGCGGGCGGCCTGGGCGACGGTCGGCATCGCCCCGGCCTACAGCGCGTCGAAGCTTTCCTCCAGCCGGTCGAGGTCGATCCCGGCCCGAAGCGTATCGAGCCCGTCCACCACGAAATAGCGCGGCTGGAACGTGTCGGAGCGATAGGGGGTGCGGATCACGCGCTCGAGGTCGAAGGGCAGCCGCTCCGGCCGGGCGCTGTCGAGCGCATAGGCGGCCTCGCCGAAGCTCGAGGCGAGGCCGGCGCCGTAGAGCTTGAGCGCCCCTTCCTCCCACGCCATTCCGAACTCGACGGTGAACCAGTAGAGGCGCGAGAAGATCGCGACCCGGTCCTTGGCGACCGCCTTCAGCCCTTCCTCGCCGAGCCGCTGCATGAAGTCGGCGAACCAGCGGTCGGCGAGCATCGGGACATGTCCGAACACGTCGTGAAAAACGTCCGGCTCCTCGAGATAGTCGAGGCTGGAGGCCGGGCGGATGAAGTTGCCCGCGGGGAACTGGCGGCGGGCGAGGTGGGCGAAGAAGATTTCGTCCGGAAGCAGGCCCGGCACCGGCACCACCGTCCATCCCGAGCGGGGAAACAGCCTCTCGTTCAGTTCGTCGAAGTCGGGAATGCCCGACCGCGACAGCAGCAGGGAGTCGAGCCCCTTCTCGAACGCCGCGACGGCGCGGCCGGCGAGCTTGCGGCGCTGCCGGGCATAGAGAATGTCCCAGACCCGATGCTCCTCGGCCCCGAACCGATCCCAGTTCTGGGGGATCGTCCAGTCCTCGGCCGTGCCCGGCGGACGGGCCGGCGGCGGCGGTAGGGTCTCGGTAAAATCGGTGAACATCTTGGGGTCTCTCCACATGAAAAACCCCGCCCGGAGGTCCGGACGGGGTCGGTTGAGCTGAGGCTTGTTAAGCGCGCGCTATTCCGGTCCCGCCCGAGCGATTCCGTAATAATAATAGCTGGAAGCCGCGGCGGAGATCGTCGCGTTCGTCAAAGCGGCGGAGGCGCGCATCGGCTTCATCCTTCGAAAGCTGACCTACAAATGCCGGTTTGTCAACGCGCGGCCGGGCCTTGCGTGAACGCCGCTTCCACCTCCGCCAGCATCCTCGCCTCCTCGCCTTCGTAGCGCGGCGAGAAGTGGAAAGGCTCGAGCCGCCGGACGCCCGCCGCCCGGGCGATCTCGCCGGCCGCCCGGGTGGTGAGATGCGCCCGCTCCCGCGCCTGCGCCGAATCGGCGACGGCGAAGCAGGATTCGAGGAAGAAGAGGTCGGCGCCCCGGGCGAGTTCGGCGATGGCGGCGCGGTTGCCCGGCGAATCGGCCACGTCGGTGACGTAGGCGAGCTTCTGCCCCGGACCGACGCTGACCAGCCCGCGCAGCTCCCCGAGGACCGAGCGCCCCGCGGGAGTCTCCACCGGCCATTCGTCCGGCCGCCCCTCGAGGATCGCCCGTTTCAGCGCCTGGAGCCAGGGTCCGGCCGTCAGGCCGCGAGCGTCCACGCGATTCTTCCAGACGTTGACGTTAGCCGGCTCGGCGACGGCGAAGCCGACGGAAGGCCCGTGATGCTCTAGAATCGCGGCCCGGACGGCGAAGCCGTCGCCGGTCGCGACCAGCCCCCCGTCGGCGAGCCCGTCGCCGAGCTCCTCCCGGTCGAAGGCGCGCTTGAAGCGGAAGCGCGCCGAGCGGGTGCGGCCGTCGCCGCCGAGCTCCGTCACCTCGAAGACGAGATCGGCCGCATAGCGTTCGACCAGATCCCATTCGTAAGCCTGGAGCTTGTGCCAGACCCGGTCGGCGAAGCCCGCCGGCCCGACCATCCGGATCGTCTTGTCGCGGCCGATATTGACCCGGAGCAAGGCGTCGAAGCCGACGAAATGATCCATATGCGCATGGGTGACGAAGACGTGCGTGACCCGCAGCAGGTCGCGGGCACCGAGCGGCGAAAGGTCGCCCAGATCGAAGAGCAGGGCCTCGCGCCGGTGAAGCATCCCGACGAAGAGACCGGGATCGCCGAAGCGGCCGTTGACGAGGCGCGGATGGAGGTTGGGGCGCATCGCCCCGGCTATGGCAGCTCGCGGGCGGCGGCGAGCACTTCCTCGGCATGCCCCGGCACCTTCACCTTGCGCCACACCCTCTTCACGACGCCGTCGCGGTCGACGAGGAAGGTGGCGCGCTCGATGCCCATATATTTTCGGCCGTACATGCTCTTCTCCACCCAGGTCCCGAACGCCTCGCAGGCGGAGCCGTCGGAGTCGGTGGCGAGGGGAATTTTGAGGCCGAATTTCTCGATGAACTTCACATGCTTTTTGGCATCGTCCTTCGACACTCCGAGGATCCAGGTGCCGGCATTCTTGAACTCGTCGGCGAGCGCGGTGAAGGCCTGCGCCTCGGCGGTGCAGCCCGAAGTGTCGTCCTTGGGGTAGAAATAGATCACCAGCTTCTGGCCGCCGAAATCGGCCGGGCTGATCGCCTTGCCGTCGATGCTCGCCAGCTTCACGTCCGGAACCTTGTCGCCTTCGCTCAGCATTTTTCGCTCTCCGTTAGGTCGTCACCCTGAACCTGTTTCAGGGTCCAGGCCTCCACCCGCACCGCTGCTCGAAACTGGATGCTGAAACAAGTTCAGCATGACGGTAGAGCGCGGGCATTAAGTTTGAATCGTCATCCCGGACTTGATCCGGGACCCACCTTCTTGCGCCACCGCACGAAAGAAAGGTGGATGCCGGATCAAGTCCGGCCTGACGAGACTGTGCAGATTTAGCGCCCGCCGCTCTAGGCGCCGGACACCGATCTCCAAAGCTCGGCCACCCTCTGCCGCGCCGCGTCGTGGGCCGCAAGCAAGGCGTTCCAGTCGGGAAGGCCGCAGGCGGCGGCGACCAGGGGCTTGGTCTGGTCGGGCGGCTCGTCCGAGGCCGGCGAGACCAGCCGGAACATGACCAGCATCCGGGTCAGAAGGCGAAGCGCGGGATCGATCTCCCCGGACACCAGGCCGGCCGCGGCCAGCGCCTCGATCGCGTCCTCGAGATGCGGGTAGAGGCCGATATTGTGCTTCAGCTGGAGCGTGTGGACGGCGAATTCGAGGTCGACCAGACCGCCCGGGCCGAGCTTTATGTCGAACCGCCCCCGGGGTGCCTTGTGGGCGGACATCTCGGCCCGCATCGCGACCGCGTCGGCGATCAGCCGGGCCGGGTCGCGCGGCTTGCGCAGGGTTTCGTCGATCACCGCCTGAAGCTCGGACCGCCCTACCGCGGAGCCGAAGACGGGGCGGGCCCGGGTGAGCGCCATATGCTCCCAGGTCCAGGCCCGCTCGCTCTGGTAACGGGCGAAGCTTTCGAGGCTCACGGCGAGCATTCCGTCGGTGCCGGAGGGGCGCAGCCTGGTGTCGACGTCGTAGAGCGGCCCCGAGGCGGTCGGAACGCTGAGGGCGGCGGTGACCCGAGGCGCCAGCCGGTTGAAATAATCGGTGGCGCGCAAGGGTCGGGACCCGTCCGAGTCGGCCTCGTGGGTGCCGCTGAACAGATAGACGAGGTCGAGGTCGGAAGCGTGGGTCAGCGCTTCTCCGCCGAGCCGCCCCAGCCCCATGACCAGCAGCTCGGAGCCCTGCACCCGTCCGTGCCGGACCTCGAACTCGGCCACGGCCGCCTTCGCGAGGACGTTGATCGCCGATTCCGCGATCCGCGCATAGCCTTCCGCCGCCTCGATCGGATCGGAATGGGCGACGATGAGCTGCACGCCCAGCGCGAACCGGCGTTCGTTGACCCGGCGCCGGACCCGGTCGAGAACGAGCTGATAATCCTCCCCCTGGCGCTCGGAGCGGGAGAAATCGCGGATCAGCGCCTCGACCGTCGGCGCCGGCTCGAAAGCGGAGGCGTCGACGAGCCCGTCGAGCAGCTGCGGCCGTCGGCCGAGCTGCTCGGCCAGGGCGGGGGCGTGGCTGAGGACGGTTGCGAGATGGTCGGTGAGCCGGGGACGGGCCTCGAGCAGGCGGTAGAAATTCACTCCGCTTGGAAGCTTGGTCACGACGTCGTCGAAGCGGTTCATCGCCCGCATCGGATCGGGCGCCCGGCCGAAGGCCTCGATCAGCACTGGAAGCATCGCCTCGAAGGCCTCGCCGGCGGCCGCAGTGCGCAGCGAGCGGGGTTTGCCGCCGCGCCAGCCGTCGATTCGAAGCCGCGCGGAGACCGGATCGTCGAAGCCGGCGCGGCGCAAATGCGATTCCAGCGCTTCCGGGTTCAGCGGAACCCTCTCCTCGCCATCGCCGGCGAGGCCGTCATACATCTCTCCGCAGCGGCTCACCGGCGCTTCCAGCAGTCCGAGCAGCGCGGGACCCGAGGCGAGGCCGTGCAGCCGGGCGACGTTGTCGAGCGCGGCCGGGTCCGCGGGCAGGACGTGGGTCTGGCGGTCGTCGACCATCTGCAGCCGGTGCTCGACCGTGCGCAGCAGCCGGTAGGCCCCGGCCAGATCGTCGGCGGCGTCGGCGGGGATCCGTCCCGCCCCTTTCAGAGCCGCCAAAGCGTCCAGAGTCGCCGGCGCCCTCAGCCCGGGCTCGCGGCCGCCGTGGATGAGCTGGTGGATCTGGGCGAAGAACTCGATCTCGCGGATGCCGCCGCGGCCGCGCTTGACGTCGAAGCCCGGGCCGAAAATCTGTCCCTGCGCATAATGGTCGCGGATTCGGCGGGTGATCGCCTGGACCTCGCCGATCGCTCCGAAATCGAGCGAGCGGCGCCAGACGAACGGATGAAGCGCGTCGAGGAAATAGCGCCCCAACTCCTCGTCCCCCGCCGCCTGCCGGGCGCGGATGAACGCCGCCCTCTCCCAGGGCAGTGCGGAGGATTCGTAATAAG
>JASLBD010000105.1 GCA_030146745.1 Allosphingosinicella sp.
GTCGCGCGCTTCGTCGCCAACATGGAGGCGGTGACTCCCGAAGGCGCTTCGGCGGCGGCGGCCCGCCTGGTCGGCGCCGACCGCGCCACCCTGGTGATCGTCGGCGACTCGGCCAAGTTCATCGACAAGCTCCGCGCCGTCCGCCCCGACGTCGAGGTGATAAGGTTCGACGAGCTCGACCTCGACTCGCCGACGCTTCGCAAGACCGGCTGACCGCGTTAAGGCGGCGATCATCGCATTGCGCCTAGGCTGGGTTTCCATCCCAGCTTAGGGTCAGCCCATGCGTCTGTTCCTCGTCCTCCCCGCCGCCCTCCTGCTGCCCGGCTGCATCGCCAGGACCGCGCTCGACGTGGCGACCCTGCCGGTCAAGGTCGCCTCGGCGGGGGTCGACGCCGTCGTCACCTCCCAGGCCGAAGCCGACCAGAAGCGCGGCCGCCAGATCCGCCGCCAGGAAGAATGCATGGGCCGGGAGGATCGCAAGGCGCGAAAGGCGGACCGCGAGCCCGATTACGAACGGTGCGAGCCGAAGCGGAACTGACGGACGGTCGGCCGGCATGACGACGAGGGAGCGTTGGCTCCCCGCCCGGCCAGACTAAGCCAGCATCGACCGCGCTGCTTCCACCGTCTTGTCCGGATCGGCCCGCGGCGGGATCGTCACCCCCGTCCGCACCGCCGGCCGCTCGGCGATCGCGGCCATCCAGCGCTGGAGATGGCCGAGCCCCTCGACCGATACGCCCGGCCATTCGTGAGTCCGGACCCAGGCGAAATTGGCGATGTCGGCGATCGAATAATCGCCGGCCAGCCATTCGTGCCTGGCCAGATGCCCGTCGAGCACCTCGAACAATCGCCGGCTCTCGCGCCGGTAGCGGTCGATGACGCCGGGCAGCGGCTCGGGGAAATAGCGGGTGAAGACGTTGGCCTGGCCCATCATCGGCCCCACTCCGCCCATCTGGAACATCAGCCATTGCATGACGAGGCTCCGGCCCTTCGGGTCGGCCGGCATCAGCTTGCCCGTCTTCTCGGCGAGATAGACCATGATCGCGCCCGATTCGAACACGGCGAAATCCTCCCCATCCTCCCCGGCGCCGCGGTCGACGATGGCGGGGATCCGGCCGTTGGGGTTGATGGCGGTGAACCACGGCTCCTTCTGGGCGCCGGAGCGAAGGTCGAGGACGTGGACCTCGTAGGGCAGGCCGAGCTCCTCGAGCAGGATCGAGATCTTCCAGCCGTTGGGCGTGGCGGCGGTGTAGAGGTCGATCATGGCTGTCTCCCGGACGTCATGAACACGGACGTGCTCGTGATTGCGAGGTCGGTGTTCATGGATCCCGGATCAAGTCCGGGGCGACCGGTTAGAGCGTCCTAAGCGCGCGCGCTGGCCTCGCCGCCAACGCAGGCAGCGATCCCACCAAGCCGAGGACAAGCGTCACCACCGCCCCCAGCGCCAGCGTCGCCGCGACCGTCAGCCAGTCCGGCGCCCAGTCCAGCTCGAATATCTCGACCACCACCCACCAGCCCGCCGCCGAGCCGAGGCCGAGGGCGAGCAGGCTGACGACGAGCGCGAGTGCGGCGAACTCGGCGGCCTGGGCGGCGAGGATGCGGGGACGGGTGGCGCCGAGCATCTTGAGGATGACGCTGTCGTAGGTGCGCGCCCGGCGGCTCGCGGCGAGCGCTCCGACGAGCACGGCGATTCCGGCGAGGATCGCGACCGAGGCGGCGGCGCGCACCGCCACGGCGAGCTGCGAGAGCATTCCGCTCACCGTCTCCACCACCTCCTTGACCCGGATCGCCGAGACGCTGGGAAAGGCGTTCGAGACCGCCCGCGCGAAGGGACGTTCCTGAGCCTCCGGCATGGCGATGGTCGCCATGAAGCTGTGCGGGGCGCTCTCCAGCGTGCCGGGCGCGAAGACGATGACGAAGTTGAAGCCCATCGTGTCCCAGTTGATCTCGCGCAGCGAGGCGATCCGGGCCTCGATCTCGCGGCCGAGGATCGAGACGGCGATCGAGTCGCCCACTTCGAGCCCCACCGCCCGGGCTGCCTCGACATCGAGCGAGACCAGGGGCGGCCCGGAATAATCGGCCGGCCACCAGCGGCCTTCGGCGATCCGGCTGCCCTCCGGAAGCGTCGCGGAATAGGTCAGCCCCCGGTCGCCGCGCAGGAACCAGGCTTCGGGCGGAATCACCGCCATGTCCGCGACCCGCCGGCCGCGGAGCGCGACGACCGAGCCTCGAAGCGATGGGATGGTGACGAGCTCCCCCTGCGGCGCCGCGCGCCGGGCCAGGGTCCGGAAGCGGTCTATCTCCTCCACCGGTATGTCGAGCATGAAGAAGCTCGGCGCCCTGGCGGGAATGGTGGTCCTTATCTGGCCGGCGAGGTTGCTCTCGATCACCGCCAGGGTCGTGAACAAGGTGAGCCCGAGGCCGAGCGCAACCACCAGCCGCCCGGTCTGCGCGCCCGGACGATGGAGGTTGGCGAGCGCGATCCTGAAGACGGGATGCCTGGGCCGCGGCAGCCGCGAAGCGGTCCAGCGGATCAGCCCGCCGAGCAGGGTGAGGAGAAGGACGAGTCCGAGCGCCGAGCCGATGAAGCCGGCGGCAAAGGCGGGCTCGCGGGCGGTGCCGATGGCGAGGCCGGCGATCGCCGCGGCGGCCGCCAGCACGATCAGTGCCACCGCCCATCCCGGCCGCCGCGACGGCTCGAGGTCGCCCCGGAAGAGGGTCGCCGCCGGCACGGTCCGGGCGCGGGCGATCGGCACCAGGGCGAAGACGGCGGCAATGAGCAGGCCGTAGGCGGCGCTGGCGAGCAAGGGCTGCCAGTAGAGCGCCAGGCGCGGCGGCACCGGCAAGGCGTCGCCGGCCAGAGCGACGACCGCCGCTGGGACCAGCGCGCCCGCGGCGAGGCCGGCCAGGGTCGCGGCCGCCGCGACCAGCCCGACCTGGTAGAGATAGGAGAGGAAGAGCGTTCGGCTGGTGGCGCCGAGCAGCTTCAGCGTGGCGATCGAGGACCGCTTGGAGTCGAGATAGGAGGCGACTCCGTTGCCGACCCCGATCCCGGCGACGATCAAGGCGGTGAGGCCGACCAGGGTCAGGAACTGGCCGAGCCGCTCGATGAAGCGCCGGGTCCCGGGCGCTCCGTTGGTGCGGTCCTGGACCTGCCAGCCGGCCGGGCCGAACCGTTTCTTCAACCTCTCCGCGACCGCTTGGGGATCCGCGGCGGACGGGAGCTTCAGCCGGTAGGCGCTGGTGTAGAGGCTGCCCGGCTGGACCAGCCCGGTCGCGGCGAGGCCGGCACGGTCGACGAGCGCGGTCGAACCGAGCGTGAAGCCCTGCCCCACCCGGTCCGGCTCCTCGGCGATCAGGCCCGCGATCCGGAGTTCGGCGCCGCCGATCCGGACCCGATCGCCGACCCGAAGCCCGAGCCGCTCGGCCAGCTCGGGTCCGACCGCCACCTGCCGGCCGCGCGGGCGGGCCGACGGCTCGGCCCGGAAAGTCCCGTAGAGCGGCCAGGCCTCGTCCACCCCCTTCAATTCGACCAGCACGCTCTCGGCGCCGTCGAGCCGCGCCGCCATGGCGCGCATCCGGGTGATGTGGCTGACCCGGCCCTCGCGCTCGAAGGCGGCGAGCTCGGCCGGGCCGGCTTCGCGCTGGGAGACGGTGAGCTGGACGTCGCCGCCCAATATCTCCTGGCCGCGCTCGGCCAGCGAAGCGACGATGGCCGAGGAGAGCGAGCCGACTCCGGCGAGCGCGAGAACCCCGAGAAACAGGCAGATTGCGAGCAGCCGAAGCCCGGCGAGCCCGCCGCGAAGGTCGCGAAGCGCGAGGCGGAGTGGGATCATCTTCACCTTTGCCTTCCCATCGCCAGATGGGGAGGGGGACCGCACGAAGGGTGGGGGCGGGGTAAAAGGCGAGGCGTAAGCGGTTCGCTCAGGATCCTCCGTTCCCGGCGCCAGCTACCCCTCCACCATGGTTCGCATGGTCCCCCTCCCCACCGCTTCGCGGCAGGGAGGCAAAGGAGCGGCAGCCTCACGCGCCCGTGTCCCTCGCGATCCGCCCGTCCTGCATCTCCAGCACCCGCCCGCAGCGCGCCGCCAGCGCCGGATCGTGGGTGATGACCAGCAAGGTGGCGCCGGTGCCACGCTGCCGCTCGAACAGGAGGTCGAGGATCGCCGTCCCCGTCGCCGCGTCCAGATTTCCGGTCGGCTCGTCGGCGAAGATCAGGGCCGGACGCGGCGCCGTGGCGCGGGCGATGGCGACTCGCTGCTGCTCGCCGCCCGACAATTGCGCCGGATAATGGGTGAGGCGATGGCCGAGGCCGACCGCCTGAAGCTCGGCGCGGGCAAGCTCGAACGCGCCTTCGCGGCCGGCCAGCTCGAGCGGCACGGCGACATTCTCGAGCGCCGTCATCGTCGGAAGCAGGTGAAAGGCCTGGAGGACGATCCCGATCCGTCCCTGCCGGGCCCGCGCCAGATCGTCCTCGCCGAGCGTGGTGAAATCGGCGCCGGCGATGCGGATGGCGCCGCCGGTCGCCCGCTCGAGCCCGGAGAGCACCGCCATCAGCGACGATTTTCCGCTGCCCGAGGGCCCGAGCAAGGCAACGCTTTCGCCGCTCGCGACTTGTAGCGCGACACCGCGCAGAATCTCGACCCGGCCAGCGCCGGAGCCGAGCGCGAGCGTGACATTCGAAGCGTCGATAACGTAGGAGCCGGTCATGAAAGGGAATGAAATCCGATGTCGTTACGGAAGCCATATGGGGCGCTTCGGCGGCTTGTCCACGCACTGCTGCTGATCATGGCCGCTTCCGCAGCATCGGCCGAGGCTAAGGACGTCCACGTCCTCGCCTTCGGCGACAGCCTCACCGCAGGCTACGGCCTTCCGCCCGGCCAGGGCTTCGCGCCCCAGCTCGAGGATATGCTCCGGCGCAACGGCGTCCGCGCCTTCGTCACCAACGCCGGGGTCTCGGGCAATACGGCGGCGCAGGGCCGGGCGAGGCTGAAATGGACCCTGGACGGATTGAAGACGAAGCCCGACCTGGCGATCGTGGCGCTCGGCGCCAACGACATGCTTCGCGGCCTGCCGCCGAGGCAGACGAGGGCGGATCTCGACGCCATCGTGACCGAGCTGAAGCGCCGCGGCATCCCGGTGCTGATCGCCGGAATGCTCGCCGCGCCCAATCTGGGCAGCCGCTACATGGCCGAATATAACAGGATCTTCCCCGACCTCGCCCGCGAGCACGGCGCCGAGCTCTACCCCTTCTTCCTCGCGGGAGTGGCCGGCAACCCGGCGCTGGCGCTGCCGGACAAGGTCCATCCCAACTTCCAGGGGATCAAGAAGATGGTGAGCGGGATCGCTCCGACGGTGCTTCGGGCGCTGGGCCGCCCCTGAGCCGGACAGTCCTCATTCGATGACCCGGAACGAGGCCGTGGCGGGCTTATCCTTGGCGCTCTTGTTGAGATTGACGAGCTGCTGGGCGAGATCGATCGCGGTCGCGCTTCGACCCCTTTGTCCCGGATCGCCGGGAATCGAGTAGGTCGCCCCGTTTAGGCGAGCCGTGAGGAACGCATCGCCGTCGCGGCCCGGCCGCACGGTGATGACCCTCGCCCCGCGGCGAAGCCTGTAGGCAGCCTCCTCGCGGGCATATTCGCCGAGATAATATAGTACCGCCTGCGCCGAGCGCAGGACGATGTGCACCGAGGCCGCCACCTCTTCGACCCGATCCGCCTTCTCCTGCTCGCCGGGCAATGTGAGCTGGGCGACCACCTCGCCGCCGGCGTCCCCGTGCTCGGCGTCAGTGGGCGCCGCCGCGCCGCCCCCTTCCCGGTGATAGATGTCGACCGAAACCGTCCGCGGCTGCTGGCCGCGATGCTCCGGAACGAGGAGGAAGCGGCATTCCGCATCGGCAAGGCCGCCCTCGCGCAGGGGCACGTCCCGGAAGGTGAGTCCTTTCGCCTCCGGCCGAACGCGCTGCACCCAGCGCTTAGACGGATCCTCCTCGCCGGAGAGGCTGAGCTTCTCGCCATCGAGAAGCGCCAGGTCGGCCACCTTGAAGTCCCCCATCTTCGCGACCGGCCAAAGCCGCGTCGGCGCGCCGCTTCTCGCGCTGGGCCTGAGCTTGAAGCAGCGCACGAACCGGCCGAAATCGTCCGAGGTCGCATTGTTCTCAAGCACCCACACCGCTTCGGGGCCGCCATAGGGCGGAGGGGCCATGAGCTGGGCCAGAGACTTTGTCGTCCTGCCCGCGGGCGCCGCCGTCCCCGCTTTCGGCACATGAAACTCGATCCGCTCGACGAGCATTGCCGCCACCAGATCGTCCGGCCAGCCGAGATTGAGGAAATTGCCGATCATGGCGGGGTCGATCGGCGCCAGGATGCCCTGATAGAATTCCTGGGTGTCGAGAACGCCGATGTCGAAGCTCGGCCCGCCGCTCACTTCGGCACTCGCCGAGGGAGTGAGTTTCTCAGGACCCAGGGACGCGGTTCGTTCGACCAGCTCTCCGGCGGGGTTGAACTTTGAAGAGCCTCCCCCCTGATTGACGTCCACCCCGATCCCGGTGCGGCCGGTGAACTTGAAGCTTCCCGATATCTTTGAAACCGTCGTGAAGTGGAGCGGGTAGCGCTTCATCGCACGAATTACGTTGAGCAACGTAAGCTCGTTCGCCGCTGCGGCGACGGCCTCGTTATAGTTCACGGTGGCGCGGTTGACCTGCGACTGGAACGCGCAGCCGGAACAGGACAAAGCGACGAGCAGGACGATCGATCTGCGGCACATGGCGGCCTCCCCCAAGGCGGACGGCGTGCTGCATCCACGGTGGTGAGCCGTCCGCCGCCAGCTTATCAGCAGGAGTGCCTTTTGGCTAAGCCAAAAGATCGCGGCCCCGGCGGCGAAGGCTCTGCTAGCCCAGCACCATCTCGTGGCCGAAGTTGAGGCCGATGCGGCCGTCGCGGGCCCAGCGGACGAAGGCGTGGATCCGGCTGCATTCCGGGAATTCGACCAGCACCGTCTCGCCGAGGCGTGGCGCGATCGCGCTTTCGACCATCGTGCCGCGGGTCGAGATGTTGAGCACCGGCACCGAATGGCGCTCGCCGCGGAAATGAATGGTGGCTGTGTCGATCAGGTCTTCGTGGCGCGGTTCGCAGCGGCGGTCTTCGAAGCTTAGCTCCTGGTGCTGGACACGCATCGCACTCTCCCTCTGCAAAGGGAGCATGGCACGGGAAAGGTTACCGAATTCATAAGCAGCCAAATTCCGGCTAACCTGTTTTATTTCGCCCCTGAATCTACCTAACCTGCTTTAGACGCGGGCCTCGCGGGTGGAACCGTAGTCTTACGAGGAGGGTTCGTTACTCGCCCGCCACAATCGGAACGCAAAAGGAATGACGGCAGATCATCGCAGGACGCCTCCGCCGGAGTTGTGGGGAGGCGCGGAATGCACAATCGTCCGACTCCAGGATGCGTATCGGGACCAGGCAGCGGAGACCGGACACAGGGACCGGCGGAGCGATGTCGACCTGATGGCCGAGCTCGGGCTGACGACCGTCCGCTTCCCGATCCTCTGGGAATCGATCGCGCCGGAAAGCCCCGACAAGCTCGACTTCGCCTGGACCGACGACCGGCTGGCGATGCTTCGCGAGCGCGGAATCAAGGTCATCGGCGGGCTCCTCCACCACGGCTCCGGCCCGAAATATACGGAGCTTCTGGACCCCGATTTCCCGAAGAAGCTCGCCGATTATGCGGCCAGGGTCGCCGATCGCTATTCCTGGATCGAGATGTGGACTCCGGTCAACGAGCCGCTGACGACGGCGCGATTCTCCGCATTGTACGGCCACTGGTATCCCCACATGCGCAACTATGGCGCGTTCCTGAGGGCGCTGGTCAACCAGTGCAAGGGCACGTTCGAGGCGATCCGGGCGATACGCGGGCGCATTCCCGAGGCGAAGCTCGTCCAGACGGAGGATCTCGGCAAGACCTTCTCCACCGCACCTTTGCGCTACCAGGCCGACCATGAGAACGATCGGCGCTGGCTGAGCCTCGATCTGCTCTGCGGCCGGGTCGACGAACGCCATCCCTTCTTCGCTTTCCTGCGCGGCGCCGGCGTCGGCTACGGCGCGCTCGACCGGCTGGCGAGCGGCGAGTCGAAGCCGGACATCCTCGGAATCAACCACTACCTCACTTCGGAACGCTTCCTCGACCACCGCAAGGGACTCTATGCGGAGCATTTCCACGGCGGGAACGGCCGCGATTCCTACGCGGACGCCGAAGCGGTCCGGGTGAAGCGACTCGAGGACGATACCGGCTTCGCCCCGCGGCTCAGGGAAGCGTGGGATCGCTACGGCATTCCCATCGCCATCACCGAAGTCCATCACGGCTGCCACCGCGACGAGCAGCTTCGCTGGTTCGCCGAAGTGTGGGAGACCGCGACCCAGCTTCGCCGGGAAGGCATGGATCTGCGCGCGGTCACTCTCTGGTCGATGTTCGGAAATGTCGACTGGCGCTTTCTTCTGACCCAGCGCAACGGCTTCTACGACACCGGTGCCTTCGACGCGCGCAGCGGCACGCCCCGCCCGACGGTGATCGCCCACGCCGCCAGGGCCTATGCCAAAGGCGAGACGTTCGACCATCCGGCGCTCGATTCCCCGGGCTGGTGGCGCCGCCCGCCCCGCCTCTATCCGTGGAGCGGGAGCTGCAAGAAGCCCCCCGGCGACGAGGGTCGCAAGCTTCTGATCACCGGCGCCACCGGAACGCTCGGCAACGCCTTCGCCCGCCTCTGCGAGGAGCGGGCATTGCCCTTCTCCCTGACAAGCCGGGACGAGATGGACCTGTGCGACCCGCTCTCGGTGGCCAGGACGCTGAAGCGCCACAAGCCCTGGGCGGTGATCAACACGGCTGGCTTTGTCCGGGTCGCCGACGCCGAGCGGGAGCCGGAGGCCTGCATGGCGGCCAATGCCGACGGCGCCGCCGCCCTTGCCGGGGCCTGCGCGTCGGCCGGAGTGCCGCTCGTCACCTTCTCGTCCGACCTCGTCTTCGACGGCCGCCTCGGCCGCCGCTACCATGAGGCGGACGAGACCTGCCCGACCAGCGTCTACGGGCGAAGCAAGGCGGAGGCGGAGAGGCGCGTGCTCGCCGCCGGCGGCAGGCCTTTGGTCGTCCGGACCAGCGCCTTCTTCGGCCCTTGGGACCGTTACAATTTCGCTTGGCACGTGCTCTCCAGCCTCGCCCGCGGCGAGACGGTGCGCGCCTGCTCGCGCAGCCGCGTGTCCCCGACCTTCGTGCCGGACCTGTGCCACGCGACCCTCGATCTGCTCATCGACGGGGAGACCGGGCTCTGGCATCTCGCCAATGACGGCGAGCTGAGCTGGTTCGACTTCGCCCGGCGGGTGGCGGAAGGCGCCGGTTACGATCCGGCTTTGGTGATCGCGGAGGATGGGCCGGAAGAAACGAGCACCGCGCTTACCAGCAGGCGCGGCATGATGCTGAGGAGCTTCGACTCGGCGCTGGAGGATTTCCTGGGCTCGGTGACGATCGAGGAAGAGACCGCGGTCGCGGCCGAGTAAATCCTCCTTTTGCCTCCCCATCGCTAGATGGGGAGAGGGACCATGCGAAGCATGGTGGAGGGGTAGCTGCCGTAGATTCCGAGGGATTGGGCGCGAGCCCACCCGGTCCGCGCCTTCTACCCCTCCACCACACTGCGTGTGGTCCCCCTCCCCACCGCTTCGCGGCAGGGAGGCACGAACTTCACTCCGCCGCTTCGCGGCAGGGAGGCACGAACTTCACTCCGCCGCTTCCGTCCACATCGAGCCGCGGCTTCCGCCGGCTTCGGCCTGGCGGGCGGCGTCGAGGCGGCGGAAGGTGGCGAGCGCCTGGCCGACGACCTGGTCCATATTGTAATAGCGGTAGGTCGCGAGCCGGCCGACGAAGGTGACGCCCTGGGTCGAATCCGCGAGCGCCTCGTATTTCTTGAACAGCGCCTGGTTCTCCGGCCGCGGGATCGGGTAATAGGGATCCCCCTCCGCCGACGGATATTCGTAGGTGATGCTGGTCTTGGCGTGGCTCTGGCCGGTCAGGTGCTTATATTCGGTGATCCGCGTGTACGGCACCTGCGGATCTGGATAGTTCACCACCGCAACCGGCTGATACTGGCCCTGATCGACGATCTTATGCTCGAAGCGCAGGCTCCGGTAAGGCAGCTTGCCGAAGCGGAAGCCGAAATATTCGTCGATCGGTCCGGTGAAGACCAGGTGGCCGGCATCCACTTCGTCGACGATGTCCTTGTAATCCGTCGACAGCAGCACATCGATGTTCGGATGCTCGAGCATCTTGTTGAACATCGCCGTGTAGCCATGCTTGGGCATGATCTGGTGCTTGTCGCCGAAATAGCGGTCGTCGGTGTTGGTTCGGGTCGGGATCCGCGCCGTTACCGCCTTGTCGAGGCCGGAAGGGTCGATACCCCACTGCTTCCTCGTATAGCCCTGGAAGAAGAGCTCGTAGAGCTCGCGCCCGACGGCCGCGATGACGACGTCCTCGGAGGTCTTGATCTCCGCGACCGGCTCGGCCCGCGAGGCGAGATAGGCGGCCGCGTCCTCGTCGGTCTTCAGGTCGAGGCCGAACAGAAGGTTGAGCGTGGTCCGGTTGATCGGGATCGGAACGAGCTGGCCGCGCACCTCGGCGAGCACCTTGTGCTCATAGGGGCGCCAGTCGGTGAATTGCGACAGATAGTCGACGATCTCGTCCGAATTGGTGTGGAAGATGTGGGGGCCGTATTGGTGGATCAGAACGCCCGCATCGTCGAGATGGTCGTAGGCGTTGCCGCCGACATGGGGACGCCGGTCGACCACGAGCACCCGGGCGTCGTGCTGGCTGGCCAGGCGCTCGGCGATCACCGAGCCGGCGAAGCCGGCGCCGACGACGAGATAATCGTAGGATTTCTTCGCGGCCGAGGCGAGGATGTTGGGCCCCGCATTGGGCACCGCGATGGCCTCATGGACGAGGCCGGCCATTCGGGCGTGAGTGATGTCCCAGCTCAGGTTGGCGAGCTTGAGGTCGACCTCGTTCAGCCACTCGTCGCCGCCGCGCGCCAGCGCCAGCGCCTGCTCGCAGCCCTTGATGAAGGCCTCGGCGCCGTCGGCGATGAAGACCGACTCCAGGTCGCCATAATGGCGGATGACGTCGGTGATCGGAGTCGACACGACCGGTTTTCCGCCGGCGAGATATTCGGGTGTCTTTGTCGGCGAGATGAACTTCGTCGAATCGTTGATGGCGAACGGCATCAACGCGACGTCCCACCCGCCGAGATAGACCGGCAGCTCGTCATAGGTCTTGCCGCCGAGATAGTGGATGTTGGGGCGGTGCGGCAGGTCGGCCTGGTCGATCTTGACCACCGGCCCGACCATGACGATCGACCATTCGGGATGGGCGTCGGCCACGGCCGCGATCATCTCGAGGTCCATGCGCTCGTCGATGACTCCGTAGAAGCCGAAGCGCGGCCGCGGCAGCGAGCCTTGATCGTCGGGTGCCGCGTCCATCGCCCGGGCCCGGCCGAAATGGGCGCGATCGACGCTGGACGGGAAAGGATGGATGTTGGGGTGGAGGCCCTTCTTGGCCTCGTAAAGGCTGTAGCCGCCAGTGAAGACGACGTCGGCGCTTGCCAGAAGCTCGCGCTCGAGGCCGAGCAGCTCGGCCGGGGCGAAGCGGAAATTGGCGAGCTCGTCCATGCAGTCGTAGACGGTGCAGGCGGACTCGATGTGCCTCGAGAAAGGCAGCATCATCGGCGTGTAATACCAGCGCACGACCGGCCCTTGCTCACCCGCCAGATAGGAATCCAGCAGGCTCTTGAGGGTCGCCTCGCGCTCATCGGCCGAGAGCGCCTCGGGCAGCGACGGAGTGACCACGACCACGCCGGTTTCGGCGCAGGTGCGCACGCCCAGCGCCGGCTCCATCTCGGGAAGGGCGGCCTCGGGCTCCTCCCAGAAAATCACCCGACCCGTCTCGGCGAACCGGCTCATCAAATGCTGCGGACGCTGGAAGACGAAATTCCACCGAAGGTGCGAGAAGCAGATGAGCGTATGGCCGGTGGAAGGCTGGGGCGCGAAATGGCTCTGCCCCAGCGTCGAGGCGGTCGATAACGTGATCAACGCAGATATACCTTATGGTTTGAGAGACTTGCCTAGAACGTCGATTTCGGGTGGCGAGTTCCCGCATTGCAGCATGATTCTTACTGATCCAGTTAAGGATTCATGCGGCTTGTTTCGGCACCGGGACATTCCGCTGCCGATTCGAATTGTATGATTATTTAAATCGTCATCTCGGCGAGGCCGGATCGCGAACACGGATCATGGTCGTTCAGGCCGCGACGTTCTTGGATTCCGGCCTTCGCCGGAATGATGCTAGATGTCCAAAGCCGCCTTCAGCTCGTCCAGCCACGGCTTCGCATTCCCGTCGCTGGGCGCCCGCCAGTCGCCGCGCGGGCTGAGGGCGCCGCCGGCCGAGACCTTGGGCGAATTGGGGATGGCGCTGCGCTTGAACTGGCTGATCTGAAAGAAGCGGTAGAGGAAGACCTCCAGCCACTTGCGGATGGTGGGCAGGTCGTAGGCGCGCTTCAGGGCGTCCGGATAGCCGAGCGGCCAATGCCCCTCGCCCGCGTCGCGCCAGGCCTGCCAGGCGAGGAAGGCGACCTTCGACGGCGGTTGTCCGGAGCGCAGGATGTGGAACAGGAAGAAATCGTGAAGCTCGTAGGGCCCGATCGTGCCCTCGGTCGACTGCATCTCGCCCGCCTCGTCGGCGGGGATCAGCTCGGGCGATATCTTGGTGGCGAGGATCGCCTCCAGGACGGCGTTCGTCTCGGAGTCGAATTGCCCGGTCTTGACCGCCCAGCGCAGGAGATACTGGATCAGGGTCTTGGGGACCCCCGCATTGACTCCGTAATGGCTCATCTGGTCGCCGACTCCGTAGGTCGACCAGCCCAGTGCGACCTCCGACAGATTGCCGGTGCCGATGACGAAGCCGC
>JASLBD010000142.1 GCA_030146745.1 Allosphingosinicella sp.
CCGCCGGCCTCCTGGCCTTTCGGGCAGGCGCTCTCCCATGTAGTCCGACCGGCATTCGCCGATCTCAAGCCTTGGCAGCGGGACAAGTGGATGGCCGGAACATCATTGGCAAAGGATGTAGTTTCGGCCTGCATTCCCGCATTCCTTTCCGCCGGGATGACGGGTTCGCGGCGACGAGATTTTGAAGCGACATCCCGCTCTACCGCTGAGCTACGGGCCCACGAATGTTGGACCCGACGGGATTCGAACCCGCGACCTGGTCAGTACAGTGATGTAGTCACTCCGGCATTCGCCGCGATTCGTTCGATCGAAGGCCGTGGCGACGAGGTTTTGGCGGGACAACTCTCATGCTCTAACCGCTGAGCTACGGGCCCGGGGGCCCGGCCGGATTCGAACCGGCGACACTGAGCGTGCAATGTAGTCCCGCCGGCATTCGCCACGGCCCCGATTCCTTACACCTCCATTTCGTTCACTTCGGCGACCCAGTCGCGCTCCCCTTCGCCGGAAGCGAAGCGGGAAAGCGTCTCGAACACCGCGTCGGAGAAGCCCCCGACGTTGAGGATGTCGCGCCGGCTCTTCGCCTGCGACGTCCCGTAGGGCTGCAGATCGATGCAGACGAGCTTCGCCGCCGGCCACCTCTTCTTCAGCCTGTTCCACTCGGCCATCGTCGCCGTGGCTCCGTGGCGGGTGGAATCGACCCAGGACTCGTTGTCCGAGACGATCACCACCAGGTCCACCTTCGCGCCCCGGTCGTTGAGGAAGGCGAGCGGAGCCGAGACGTTGGTCCCGCCGCCGCCGATCGACGCCAGCCTGGCAGCGTTCGCCGCCACTCGGGCGAAAGGATCGAGCTTCAGCGGCACGACCCCGACCTCGAACGGAAGCAACAGCGCATCCCGGTTCCGGCGGAGCACCGCCGCCGCGACCAGGGCCGCGACATCGATGCACCTGACCTTCGACGAGGCGCCCTTGCGGTAGCCCGTCACGGGCGAGGCCATCGATCCCGACACGTCCGGGGCGACGACCACCCGGCCCTCGAACGCCGGAACGTCGGCGAGCGAAGCCTCGAGCGCCGTCTCGAGCGCCGCCTGGACCTTGAGCGGAACGGCCTCGTCGACGGAGCCCAACGCCACCATCAGCTGGTACGGGAGGACCCGCGCCTTCGACAGAGCCGCCGGATCGGCGAGGCGGGCCGCGACCCGATCGGTCAGGCCCTCCACTCCGAACGCGCCTTTGCGCGCCAGGGTGTTGAGGTTCATGCGCAGCGCCTGCCAGCCCATCCGCCCGGCGAGCTCCGCCCATTGCCCGGCCGACAGCTCGAAAGCCGTCAGCCACTCGAAGGGCACTTCGGGGAGGGGAAGCGAGGGATCCCGCTTCCACGCCTCGAAACCGGCGATCTCGGCCGGAAGGGCGGCGACGTCGTAGGGCTTTCCGATCAGCCAGCCGTAGAAAGCCTTGCGGCCTTCGTCGGCGGGCCTGGAATGAACCATCCGGACGATGTCGGCGAGCGACGGATCCTTGCCCGTCGCCGCCTGCATCAGGGACCGTATCGACGCCCGCTCCAGCCACTGCTGGACGAGCCGCTTCGGCCTCGTGCCGAGCGACCTTCGGCCGACCGCTCCCGAGCGCATGATCTGCACGAAGTTGCGCAGCATCCGTCCGTTGTCGATCGTCCGCGGGAAGATCCGCACCGCGAGGTCCGGATCGGCCACCGTCAGCCAGGCCGTCAGCAGGGCCGGCATGTCCTTCATCGCGCCGCGTGAGCGGGCGAAGACCGCCGCCCTGGCGGCGAAGATCGGATCCACCGCCTTCGCGGCCTCGAGCACTTCGGCCAGCTGCGTCTCCGCCGCCGCATAGAAAGCGTCCTGGAGGGTGCCGGTCGCGGCGAGCTGGGCGAGCTTGTGCTCCGGCCCGTAAGCGTAGGCTGGCGACAGCTCCCGGTTCAAAGCGTCCGCGGGCGGAGCCAGGAGCCTGGCCGCCACGGAAGCGAAAAGGCCTTTGTTGGCCATGGCATCTTCCCTTCTTCCGGCATTCGGGGCGGCCGGCCCATTCCGGCCGCCCCTTCTTCCGCCGCTTGCCGGACGGTTCGACGTCGCCCGGCGCAGTCATATGTGCAGAGGGCGTGCCAAACCGGATTGTGCGGGCCAGAAAACTCATATGTGTCTGGCAACCCGCGACTTTTTTCGAGCGGCGGAAGAAGGCCGGCGGAGAGGCCTGGGCAAATTGCTATCGACAGGAATAAGCTTTTATCCCATGGTATAAGGATGAGACCCACCGTCGTCCTCGGATTCGTCGGCTCGACCCTGGACTCGAGCAAGATGGGCCCGTCGCGCTGGAACAAGTGGCGGCCGAGCGTGGGGCTGTGCATGCACGAGGACCTGAGGGTCGATCGCTTCGAGCTGATCCATGGCGGGCTCCACAAGGGGCTGGCGCGCTACGTCGCCTCGGACATCGCCGGAGTGTCGCCGGAGACGCAGGTCAGGCCTCATCTGCTCGACTTCGCCGATCCCTGGGATTTCGAGGAGGTGTACGGCAAGCTGCTCGACTTCGCCCGGGCCTATGAATTCGACCCCGAGGCGGAGGATTATCTCGTCCACATCACCACCGGCACCCACGTCGCCCAGATCTGCCTGTTCCTTCTGACCGAGGCGCGCTATCTGCCCGCGCGCCTGCTCCAGACCCATCCGCCGCGCGGGCCCGTCGGCGGCCCCACGGGAGCGTGGAGCGTGATCGACCTCGATCTCTCGCGCTACGACAGCATCGCCACCCGATTCGCCGTCGCGGCGGCGGAAGGGACCTCTTTCCTCAAGTCCGGGATCGAGACCCGCAACCCGGCCTTCAACCGCATGATCGACGAGATCGAGCAGGTCGCCCTTCGCTCGCGCGCGCCCTTCCTGCTGATGGGCCCGACCGGCGCCGGCAAGTCGCAGCTCGCCCGGCGGATCTTCGATCTGAAGCGCCTCAAGCACCAGGTGTCGGGCGCGTTCGTCGAGGTCAATTGCGCGACCCTGAAGGGCGACAGCGCGATGTCGGCGCTCTTCGGCCACAAGAAAGGGGCCTATACCGGCGCCGGCGCCGATCGCCAGGGCCTGCTGCGTACCGCCGACAAGGGCGTCCTCTTCCTCGACGAGATCGGCGAGCTCGGCCTCGACGAGCAGGCGATGATCCTCCGCGCGATCGAGGAGAAAAGCTTCCTCCCCGTCGGCGCGGACCGCGAGGCCTCGTCCGACTTCCAGCTCATCGCCGGCACCAATTGCGATCTCGGCACCGCCGTCGCCGCCGGCCGCTTTCGCGAGGATCTCTTCGCGCGCCTCAACCTGTGGACCTTCGAGCTGCCCGCCCTTCGCGACCGGCTCGAGGATATCGAGCCGAACCTCGACTATGAGCTCGACCGCTTCGCCGAGCGCGAGGGAACCAGGGTCAGCTTCAACAAGGAGGCGCGGCGCGCCTTCCTGGTTTTCGCCACCGCGCCCGAGGCGCTGTGGACGGGCAATTTCCGGGACCTCGCCGCAAGCGTGACCCGGATGGCGACCTTCGCTCCGGCGGGGCGGATCGACATCGCGACGGTGGAGGCCGAGAAGACCCGGCTGAAGCGCTTCTGGACGACGGGTTCGACGGCCGACGCGCTCGACCGGTTCGTCGATCCGGCCCGGCTCGAGGAGATCGACCCGTTCGACCGGGTCCAGCTCGCCGAGGTGATCCGGATCTGCCGGCGCAGCCGCTCCCTCTCGGAAGCCGGCCGCTCCCTCTTCAGCGCGTCGCGCTCGCGCCGCGCCTCGGCCAACGACGCGGACCGGTTGAGGAAGTATCTGCAGCGCTACGGGCTGGACTGG